>DAIEQA010000182.1:0-22302 GCA_027348115.1 Ignavibacteriales bacterium | reverse complement strand
AAAAAGTAATTAAAGAATTCGACGATGTGATCGGTCTTGATAAGCTGCAATGCATTCACATGAACGACAGCAAAAAGGATTTAGGCAGTAAGGTCGATCGCCATGAGCATATCGGCAAAGGATTCATCGGTCTCGAAGGTTTCTCCAACATTATGAACGATAAAAAATTGGAAAAGGTACCCAAGATTTTGGAAACGCCAAAAGGCAAAGATCAGGCCGAAGACCTGAAGAACATAAAAATTCTTTTAAGCTTGATAAGATAAGGATCAGCTTGTCGGACTTAGTCGGTAAAAATATTCACGGATTCAAAATTACGGGAATCCTTGGCGAAGGGGGAATGGGCATTGTTTACAAAGCTTACGATACAAAACTTGAACGAAACGTAGCCGTTAAAATGCTGCATACAAGACCGAACCAATCCGCACGAATGCTGCATCAACTAAGAAAGGAAGCAAAACATCAGGCAAAGCTTGTCCATCCGAATATAGTAATGGTTCACGGGCTGCTTGAACATTTTTCCTTCCTTGGCATTGTAATGGAGTACGTAGAAGGAATAAATTTGCATCAATTGATCGCTCAAAAAGGAAGACTGAGCGTTAACGAAACAATAAAATTGTTACGACAGATTCTGTTTGGTATAGAATACGCGCACAGCAAAGGATTTATTCACCGGGACATTAAACCTTCCAACATAATTGTTAATAACGAAGGAACGGCGAAAATAATGGACTTCGGCATTTCAAAATCCTTGTTCGACTCCGGGGGATTTGAAACGCCTCACTATAATATGGGAACAATTTTTTACATGAGTCCCGAGCAAATACAAAACAAAGGTACAAGCCGGTTCAGCGATATCTACTCTATCGGTTGTACGGCATATGAAATGCTGACCGGTTTTCCTCCATTCTTCTCGACAAGTAAGTTTGAGGTTATGGAAGGACACTTAAAACGCCAGCCAAATAATTTTGCCAACGTTATTTACGGTGTTCCTTTATGGCTCGATTATGCAATTCTAAAATCGCTCGCAAAAAATCCTTATGATCGATACCAGAGCTGCAGGGATATGCTGCACGCGATTGATGAGGGAACAAATACTGCGTCAACTTATTCCGAACCGGAAACCGCCGCGCCTCAAATCAGCCGATCGTACAAAGTAATCCGGTTTATTGTTTTACTTATTTTGCTCGCGGTATTAATTTCAGTTTCATATTTTGTGGTTAAGAGTGTTGAGCTCACAAAATTCAAGGAGTCGAAACCTGATCCCAAGAAGCCGCAACAGATAGAAAGATTTATAGAATAACTTTTTCTTTCCATCAGTCAATTATTTTATTATGTTTGCAGCAGCGGCGGTAATATCCAACCTGGCCATTCAGAGAAAAAGATTGTATGCCCGCCGTTCAAAACTTATTGAAAGCATTTCATGCATTGCCCAAGCCACATCGATATTCAAAATTGTCCGACAGCCGGCGCTCATTTCCAATTTCTTAGCTAACTGCTGGAAAGGTCTAAGATAAAATTTCAATTTTTCATAACAACAAAATTTAGATTATGCCGCAGGATAAATCAACTTTGTCAATATCGCCTTCGCTCGGGCCGTCCTTAAATTTGGTTCACATGCACGGCAGCGGTTCACTTTTCAACAATAGAGCGTTATACATTTCCGCTTTGTCGATTTTGCTCGGCATCTCGGCGGGATTTATTTCCAAAATATTGACCAGTCTAATAGGTTTGATAACCAATCTTTCTTTTTACGGAAACTTCTCTTTCGAATTCTCATCGCCTAAACACAACATGCTTGGTTTCTGGGTAATCGCCGTTCCCATATTCGGCGCACTGATTGTAGGATTAATGGCAAGATACGGATCGAAAGGAATTCGCGGTCACGGAATTCCTGAAGCTATGGAACAGGTGCTGACAAACAAAAGCAGGATACCGCCGCGATTAACTTTTTTGAAACCACTGAGTGCCGCCATTTCAATTGGAACCGGCGGACCTTTTGGCGCCGAGGGTCCAATTATAGCAACCGGCGGTGCGCTTGGCTCTTTGATAGGCCAAATTTTTAAAACCACAGCCGATGAAAGAAAAATTTTACTCGCAGCCGGCGCAGCGGGCGGAATGGCTGCAACTTTCGGAAGTCCGGTTTGAGCAATACTGCTTGCAATAGAGCTCCTCCTTTTCGAATTCAAGCCACGATCGTTTTTACCAGTTACTCTTGCAAGTATCAGCGCGACTGCCGTGCGCATAAGCATCGAAGGCAGCAGCCCGATATTTCAAATACCGAATTTGAGCCCGTCAGCATACAGCGCATTGATTGCATATTTTATACTTGGCGCGCTGATAGGATTGGCTTCCGTAATTGTAACAAAATCGGTCTACTTTATCGAAGACATGTTTGACAAGCTGCCTATTCACTGGATGTGGTGGCCTGCTCTCGGAGCTATTGCCGTAGGTGTAGTTGGATATTTCGTTCCATCAACGCTCGGAGTTGGGTACGATAACATCAGGGATATAATCGGCGGAAATATTACGGGAAAGATTCTCTTGATATTGTTCATCGCAAAATTTATTTCGTGGTCAATTTCGTTAGGGAGCGGAACTTCAGGCGGAACACTGGCGCCCCTTTTTACAATCGGCGGAGGACTTGGCGCATCGCTAGCTTTATTTGCCGCATATTTTTTCCCGTCTGCAGGAATTGATCCGCGCATGGCGGCTCTTGTGGGAATGGCTGCCTTGTTCGCCGGTTCATCACGAGCAATTTTAACATCAATTATTTTTGCGTTCGAAACCACACTGCAACCGAATTCAATTCTACCTTTGCTTGCCGGGTGCAGCGCTTCATACCTTGTCTCGCTTGTACTTATGAAGGAAACAATCATGACGGAAAAAATTGCCCGAAGAGGAATCCGTGTACCAAACGAGTATTCCGCCGACATGCTCGATCAAATTTCTGTAGGCGAAGTCGCTACCCAAAATGTTGTTACAATTAATTACAAGGCAACAATCGCCGAAGCGCGGAATCAAATTCTCACACAGAATATTCGGAATCATTACATTCCATTGATTGATAATGTAGGAAAAGTTTCTGGGATTATAAGCAGAACAGATTTGGAAAATCCCGAAAGCGAAGATGATACACCCGTAAAGCATTTAATATCTAAACCGCTTGTTGTTCTGTTAAAAAAGAATTCGGTTAAGGAAGCGGCAAATTTAATGGCGGAGTTTGATGTGCATTCGATCCCGGTGATTGAAGACACGCATTCGATGAAACTGTGCGGAATTATTTCGCGGAGCGATATCTTAAAAGCAAGAAAGCAAAAGATCGATGAGTCAAAGCAATTTGAGAAGACTTTTACTTTTTACGGTGCGGCAAATAAAAAATCTTCTGGATGAAAAAGCAGTGGTTAAAATTCTTTTAATTAATTACAGCGGCCGGAGTACCATAATACCGGTTTGCTTTTTATTTCCTTTTAGATACTCAGCCAAAGGTTTTTCAGAAATTTGTACCTTGTAACCTACGTTAGGCGCATGAAGCAAGTGAATTCTTCCGTCATCGGCACGGTAAGCAATGCCGGTGTGGGAAATATCGAGCCCGTTAATATTTGTGGTGATACCTAAAATATCACCGCTGTGAATTTTGCCTTCCACTTTTTCAATTTCATCATTAGGTATGTAAAAATATTTTCTGGAGTTTATTGCTTTTTCAACGGCTTCAATTTCTTTAACGAATTTCGGATTATCCTTCAGCTGTTTATATGCGTCAACATGGGTGCTCATAAAATCAATTTTCTTGTCGTAAGGTATGCCGCCGATTTCTTGGGTGATATCTTTTCCGATTTCTCTTTTGTTCATTTCATAAATCCAATCGGAAAAGTAATGCAGCCGAGAAGGATATTCTTTCATTTTGCCGTCGCGGTAACGGATGTTTTCAATTTCTTTAAGATATTCTTCAAAACTTGTTTTACCGGATTTGACGCATCTTGCAAGAGCAAGCGAGCTTTCCAAAAAAGTGTAGCAGTCAAGCCCGGTTAAATTAACAACCAAAGTTTCTTTATCGCCCTTCTCGAGCGTATGCGCATCGTAATTGGTTCCAATAAAACTTTTAGCAATGACGGTTATAACTTCTCCAATCGGCTCCGAAGATAATTTTTCATCGACGGCTAATTTAAATTTGGAACTGCATGCGTCCACATCTTTCTGAGTATAAATCGGCTGTGCATATACCAACGATGCCATGATAGTTAAGAATAAAATTTGTACAAGTATTCTATTATAATTCATGTGTGTTTTGCTTTCCAAGTTATAAAGATTCTGCATTCTGCGCTCTACACTCTTCGTTCAATTAAAACGGCGGCTCTTCCAACGCTTGCGGCTGCTCTTGTCCCGCCGGTAATTGCTGACGGAACCGATCCAGATTTTCGAATCGCGCGTAATCTTTTATGAATCGAAGTTTCGCTTCGCCTATTGGACCATTTCTTTGTTTGCCCACAATTACTTCGGCAATGCCTTCGGTAGATTCGCCGTTCATATCTCCGCCGGAATATTGTGTAACGCCGTAAACCTCTGGACGATAAAGGAACAACACAACGTCGGCATCCTGCTCGATTGAACCCGACTCGCGCAAATACGAAAGCATTGGCTTTTTATCGGAACGAGCTTCAACCTGCCGGTTTAGCTGAGATAGAGCAATAACCGGAATATTCAATTCCTTAGCTAACGCTTTTAATGAACGCGAGATTGTCGAGATTTCACGTTCGCGGCTTTCCATATTATACGAAGGCATAATTAGTTGAAGATAGTCGATAATAATCAGACCGATATTTTTTTCATTCTTAAGTCGTCGAGCTTTTGCTCGTAATTCCAAAATTGAAATACTTGGAGTATCATCGATATAGATTGGAGCTTTACTAAGTTTATGAACAGTACGGCTTATTTTAGCTCCTTCTTCTGCTTTGAATTTTCCAGTTCTAACATTATGCGCATTAATTCTTGCCTCGGCAGAAATTAATCTTGTTGCCAATTGTATAGTTGCCATTTCCAAACTGAAAACGGCAATCGGCACGCCATGATCAATTGCGGCGTTACGCGCAGCAGACATTGCAAAAGCTGTTTTTCCCATGGAGGGTCTTGCGGCAACAATTATTAAATCCGATTTTTGAAAACCGCCGAGCAAATCATCAAGTTCAAAAAATCCGCTTGGAACGGAGAACGTGGAAATATTTTTAGAGTGAATTGCTTCAATAAGTTCAAGCGCTTCCTTTACGGCTTTATCCATCGACTTGAACGATTCCTTAATTCCCTCTTCAGATATTTGAAATATTTTTGCTTCGGCTGCATCAAGAAGATCGAATACATCCTCGCTGCCGGCATAAGCCGAACCGGCGATTTCCATTGAGGCGCTTATCAACTGGCGCAAAATCCATTTTTCCAAAACAACGCGGGCATGGTAATCTATATTTGCGGCAGATGAAATATCTTGCGTTAACCGGCTTAAGTATGCTGCGCCGCCGGCGTCGTCGGTCTTGCCGGCTTTTTTTAATTCTTCATATACCGAAACCGTGTCGATTGGCTCATTAGCTTCGTAGAGTGACGACATAGCTTCGAAGACTACTTTATTTCGCTTATCAAAAAAGGCGTCGGGTTTTAAAATCTCTATTGCTTTCGGAATCGCGTCTTCATCCATCAGCATCGCGCCCAACACCGCCATTTCAACTTCCGGTACGGCAGGCGGCTGCTTACTTGACGTTTTTAATTTCTCAAGATCAAAATTTTCTCTGGTTCTTTTTGCCATTTTATTTTTACCTTGACCGAAAATGATTCGGTCAAAAATTTTTAATTAGAACTTAGCTCGTCGTAAAATTTTCTAAATTTCTTGAAATCCTCCCAGCAGCCGCGTTTCCAATGAGGATTTCTTAACAGCGCCGCCGGGTGATATGTTGCCATTACCTTTATGCCGTTGAATTCGTAATTCGATTCCCGCAGCGCCGCCAGAGATAGTTTCTTGCCAAGCAATCCGTTGGCCGCAATTCTTCCCAAACATAAAATTATTTTGGGATTTATCAATTCAATCTGCTTTTGAAGATAAGGCATGCACGTCTCTTCCTCGGAAGGAAGAGGATCGCGGTTGTTAGGCGGCCGGCACTTTAATATGTTGGCAATGTAAACGTCTTCACGCTTCAGATTAACCGCTTTGAGTATGTCGTTCAACAATTTACCGGCCCGTCCTACAAACGGTTCGCCTTGAGCGTCTTCATCTGCGCCGGGAGCTTCGCCTATCAGCATGGCAACCGCATTCGGATTGCCCACGCCGAACACAAATTTGTTCCTCGTTTTACCAAGCGCGCACTTTTGGCAGTCGCATATCATCGAATTTAATTCTTCAAGAGTCCTGGCTTTTTGAAAATCTTCCTGAAACAAATTGTTCTCAAAATTCGATTCGATTCTTTCGGAAATTCTGTTAGCCATATTATCCTTTTTAAGCGAGGCGGCAATTGATTCGTCGATATTCTCCATGAACAGATCGCCGAAAATTTCCTGCTGATCTTTAAGGGACTCGCTTATTATTTTTTTTGTCTGCGGAGTCAAAGTTAAACGCTTTTTATGTTCGGCATTATGAATTTAATTTTTTTCGTGCATACATGAAATAAAAAAAGCGGAGATGTAAAAATCCTCTCCGCTTCAATTCTTGACATATAAGTTTATTTTGCTTTTTCTTCTTTGTACCTGAATTCAATGCCTTCGGTAATCATCTCGCCGAGAGCCTTAATATGCGGTTTTTCGCGCTTTTCAAATTCCAACGATAATTTCAGTTGTTCAGGATTTTCTCTATCCTCAAATTCATCTTCATGACCGGTAGTCATAGTGCTCATGAGGGTATTGAACTCGAGTTTATTATCGTCATTGATTTTTCTTGCGCGTTTAGCGGTAACAACAACCGCTTCGTAGAGGTTTGGTATTTTCTTCTTGATTGTAGTCAAGTTTACCGGTTTTATAGCCATTTTATTTCTCCTATGATATTTCTTTTTCTATAATTCTTTTCACTTCTTTTTTTGCGTTTTCCAAGTCGATATTCGAAACCACATAATCGAATTTATCTTTAAAATTTAATTCCATCTCGGCGCGTTCAATTCGTTTCTTAAGATCTTCATCGGTTTCGGTATTTCGCTTTATCAATCTTTCTTTCAGCTCTTCTATGCTTGGTGGCGCAATAAATATAAGGACAGCGTTTGAAAAAGATTTCTTAATATTCACCGCGCCTTTAACATCCACTTCCAGAACCGTGCTTAATCCATCCGATAGATTTTTTTCAATCTGATTTTTAAGCGTACCGTAATAATAATCGTAAAATTTTTCCCATTCAATAAATTCGCCGGCCGCAATTTTTTGTTTAAATTCTTCTTCCGTAATGAAAAAATAATCTACGCCGTTTTTCTCACTCGATCTTTTTTTCCTGGTTGTAGCCGATATTGAAAAAACAAATTCGGGAAAATTCTTCAGAACATCTTTAAGTATTGTAGTTTTACCGGAACCGCTTGGGGCCGCGAACACAAAAAGTTTTGCTTTATTTCCTGCCACCATCTACTCGATATTTTGAATTTGTTCCCGAATCTTTTCAATCTCTTCCTTTATTATTATTCCGCTGTGAGAAATTTCAGAAGAAACAGATTTACTGTTGATAGTATTCGCTTCGCGGTTCATTTCCTGTAAAATAAAATTTAACCTCCTGCCGGCGTCTTCGGATTTCTGCATCGTCTCAAGAAACATTTTAACATGACTGCGCAACCTTACCGATTCCTCGGTTACATCCGAACGCTCGGCCAACAGCGCTAATTCCATGTTAAGTCTATCGTGATTATTCGAAAATTCGGAGACAAGCGATTTAGCCCGTTCAACTACTTTATCAAAATATTCCTTTACGCTGGCCTGGGATCTATTTTCAATTTTTGTCAACGATTCTTCGATCAATCCGATTCTTTTTCTCAAATCCTTTTCCAATTCCCGCCCTTCGGCATCACGCATTTTATTCAATTCGTTTACTGCGTTATCAATCGAGTTCATTACAAGGTCAAACTCTTCGCTGGCTTGCTCGTTATCGTCTTTGAATAAAAAATTCTGGAATTGCAGCAGGTCGCTCAGAGCAAGAGGCGTTTTAACCTTAGCTGCTTTTTTAATTTCCGTAAGCAGTCCGGCGACAAACTGAATTCCTTCCGGGTCCACTTCGTTGAACTTCTCTTCAAACTCTCCCTTTTTTACCGTAATCGATAAATAAATTTTCCCCCGTCGAATGCTGTTTTTTACCCGCTCCCTGATCTCGAATTCTTTGTTCAACAAAAATTTGGGAAGCCGGAGGGAAAGATCGAGATAGCGGCTATTTAAACTCTTGATTTCGGTTTCAATCTTCAAATCATCTTTGCTGAGTACCGCTTTTCCATAGCCGGTCATGCTTGAAATCATAAATTACCCGTAAAATTGAAGCCAAATTTAGTAAAAATGGTCGGTTTAACAAAGAAAGTAATTGATTTGGTTATGTTTAAAATAACGCTGAAATTGTAACTTAATAAGGGAAAATCAGAAGGCGGCAGGAATTGCCGCCTCAATTATACTTGTAATGGTATTTCTGGCTATTTGACGAGAAGCATTTTCATCGTACGGATAAAATCGCCCGAACGTAATCTGTAGAAATAAATTCCGCTCGCGTACTTACCTGCATCCCATTGAACTCGATAATTACCTTTAGCTTGAACGCCGTTAACAAGCGTCGCTACGCGCTGCCCCAGTACATTAAAAATTTCCAGTTCAACATTGCCATCCTTTTTAACGGAATAATTAATTGTTGTGGCAGGATTGAACGGGTTGGGATAGTTTTGAGAAAGCGAGTATTCATAATTCAAATTGTTGTTATCCGCGCTTGTAACGGTAGAAATTACAACCGAACCGTTTTTAACATCTGCGGGAAGGTTTATTAAATTTGCGTCGGCGGCAGTAATACCGGATAAAACAATAGGGCACGAATCGCCGATCTTTGTATTTTCTTTAACAACAAATTTAAACGTAGCAATTATTCCGTCCTTAACTATGGGGTTCAATGTTTCCGAAAAATCGGTTGCTGCAATATTCAATTTGCCGTTGGAGTCAAAATATGTAGAGAAGCACCAGCCCTTGTTTCCAGGAAGCGAAGCGCCTTCGGTATATTTACCCGTATAAGCGAATAAATTCTTATCTAATTGAATGCTTGAATTGAACGCGCCGATTGTATTCCCGTTCAATTTAACTTCAAGCGGAATGGATAATGTATCGCCCGGCTTTATTGTCATTAACTGCGGAACGCTGTAGATAACAGCCCTAGTGCCGTTAACGGATGCGACGCCTAAAGATTTGTTCAATGTTATCTTAGTAGAATCTTTTGTGTTATTGTAGCTGCCGTCAACATCCCCTCGAATCATTCCCCAAAAACTTTGTTTTGATCTTACAGTATCGAGCGGTAAATAGGATTTGCTCTGAGGTGCTGAGGACCAGTTAATTGAGTTGAGCGTATATGATGAATCTACAAAGACCCAGTTGTTCACTCCAAAACTTGCAGCTGTTAATTCTCCGGTGGAAATTTTCAAAGCCGCGTACGCATCCGTAGAATTTATTTTTCCATCCGCGTTAATATCGGCTGCTATTTTTTGTATGCTCGTCAGTGTGGAAGAAACGCCGTCTCTCGCGTTAAATATCATTAGTGCGTCAATCGCATTAACCGCCTTGGTGAGCGAATCCGGCAGGTTCTTAGCGCTTACAGGCGCAATGCTTATATTCGAACCGGGCATCATGTTGGTAAAATCGTAAAACCCTGCAGAGTTTGAGGTGCCTTTAATTGTATCCGAAGCTGCCGTGTCGATGAAATTGAGAAGGTTTACGCCGGCAATCGGTTTTTTATTAACGATGTACCTCAGCGTACCCGAAATTCTGCTGTAGAGCGTCAGCAGTCCGTCTACTCCTATCGCGTTTAGATACTGCGCGTTTGTATCCGCGGCAGAGAGATAATTATTATTTATTTTCAACGTAATCTGGGCGCCTACTTTGGCGGTCGATTTTATAGCAAATGTAAGAGTTACCAGTGTTGCCGAAGAAGTTATCGTCTTTCCGGCTTGCTGTTTGAAACCTCCTATTTGAACATAACCAAGTGTAGAGTTGTTGGTAGCCGCAAATGTCCAATTGTTCAACGTGGTATCCGTAACGCTGCTTACATACGTTAAATTATTTTTATCGTATTCCAATCTTAAATCAAGCGAATTTATATTAGCCCCAGCCGACGGAGTTAACAATATCGGCACAGCAATTTTATCGGAAGGTGAAGCGGTCAGACTCCGCGAGATGCTGAATACCGAGGAAGTTTTGGTGACTATTGAGAACGTATCGGAAACCGCGGAGGCGCCTGTTCCGGAAACTTGTACGACGCAATTATTCAACGGCACGCTTGCAGACAGATTAGGTAATGTAACATTTTGAGTGCTGTCGTCCGGGGTTCCGGCAACTAATGTTGTAGGAAAAGTTGAACCACCGTCCGTAGAGAGTTTAATATCCAGGTTACCGGACATACCGAAAGTTTCCCAGGTTACATTTTGAGTTGATTGATCGAGCAATTTTGAATTTGCGACAGGCGTAAGCACGGTAATATATTTTTTATTAGCCCATGTAAAAAAGTTAGCTCTGTTTTTAACCGCGAAGCTCAAATTTATTGTTTGAGGTGATGCAGAAGCGGCTACCGTAAAGGCAGGTCCAAATGAGACCGCCTGTTGAAGCGTTGTTTGAATTCCGGCAACGCTTTTAAATCCGAAGAACTCATTGTACCTATTATCATACGCGGCGCATACAACTGTGCTACCGCTGAAGAGCGGAACAGCCGTTCCCGGATATGTTAGATTTGTCTTGAAGAATCCACCTATTGAATTTTCATAAAGAACAAAATCATGAAGTGGACCGTAATCTCCTCCGGGAATCCAAGCCGCGTTTAAGCTTATTGCTTTTGCAGCAACGGCATTAATCACCATATCCACTGTAATTCCGCTTGAATCCCATTTTACGGTCAAAGTTTTGGAACCGTAAGAGGAGTTTTCGTAATTATAAACATAATTGCCGGCTGCTTCGGTCCAAGAGGCCAGTTTTGTTCCGGTCTCATTATTAATTCTTCCGAAACCGATTTTACTCTTATCGTTCAAAGAAGTATTCAACAATTGTTTGTTCGATCCTCCTTTGAAGGTTATTTGAGTTATTTGACCGGTTGTATGATCAAAAACAATTGCGGCGTTTGGATCGACACCTATAGAGCTGCTGGGTGTTGCTGTGGTAAGTGTAAAAGGGCTTGAATATGCTGAATAGCTTGTTCCAACCTTGACGCGTACCCGCCAGAAATACTGCTGGCCAAAATCCAAATAGTAATTAGCAGGAGTATATGTATTTGTAGCAATGTTGCTGAAAGTTTTCAGATCCGAAGTGTTGAATCCGCTGCTTTTACAAATTTGTAGATCGTATACAACTGCGTTGGTAACGTTTTCCCATGTAAAGGCAATCTTAGTAAATTTATAATTAGTTGAGCTGTCTGCCGGCGTTATTAAATTGGGAGGGGTAACTGCCTGCCCCAAGATAATAGTTTCTGCCGCTGAAAGAAGTATAAAAGACATTATCCGGTGTATAAATATTTTCGTATTCACGGGTATCACCATAAATAAGTTGCATAAATGTTACTCTGTTATAAATTATTATCGAATTTTTGAGGATGTTGTTAACTCCTCTGCGTAGAATAATTGAAGGATTAGGCCAGCACAGAGAATATTGCAATTAAAGCTTGATTTGGCATAAATCTAAAGTTTCCCGGCAAAAAATTCCTTAGATCGCAATCATGCCGTCACCTTGCCAAAAAACCAACCACATATTTTTACAATAATTTACTGCATACAAATAGTTTTCCGGTAAATACATTTCCACCGGTAAAAGGAACACGTTATTGGAGATGAAGGAAAAATTTCTGTCAAAGCAAAGATCAGTTACGGTATTTCTTTACGGCTTTAATAATCATTAAATAAATTAAAAGGAGCGCCATGAAATTCATCGGATTTTTAATTACCGCCGTTTTAATTGCGGGCTGTGCTTCAGTTGTTTTACAGCCAGCGGATTTTTCCTGGCCTGTGGAAAACGCATTAAAGATAGATAGCAAAGGATTTGTCACGGAAAAAAGATATTCAATAACTCTAAACGTAAAACCATTATTCTATGAAGAATTTGCCGATTCAAATTCTTACGACGGAAAAGAGATCAGGATGATTCGCGATAAAAGCGGCATGTATTATATAACAGGCACCGGTTTTAAAAACGTTTATTTATTTATGCCTGTTCAGGGCGGATTAAAGATGGAAGATAAACTTGCCGTCTCAGATTCAACTGCGCTGCAGTCGCCGGCATTCAATCAAAAAACTTCAGATATCGAACTTGTTGACGGTTCAAACAAATATATTTTAAATAACAACGGGATCGTGAGGTTAAAATGAAAACAAAAATATTTTTCATCACGCTCGTCACATTTATAACGTTCACAGGTTTGCACGCTCAATCCGATTACGCGAAACTTCAGAATTTCAAGGAAAGGTACAGTAGAATAGAAGAATCCATAAAGCAGGCATCGTCGCTGGGCGAATGCCATTCTATTTCTCAAAATATTGATGAGTTAAAAAGCGATTTCTTTAACGATAAGACTTTCCTTGATAAATCTTTATACCCGGATAATTTTGACGACTCTTTTGCCAAGTTGGAAAACGCCCTCGTACTCCGGAAGGAAGATTTTACGCAGATCACGGATTTAAGCACCAAGGTAAATGCGCTTCAATATCAGGTTACGAATCTTAGCGATAAAAATGAAGACTTGATAAAACAGATAAATGATTTAAACATGAAAGTCGGTAAAAACGAAGCAGTAGTAGCGCGTCTCAATTCCCTTATCTCAAAGCTTAGGCACGGTATAAATCAACGGGATAAACTTGTAAGCGATCTTGTAGATAATCTCCTTTCCGATTTTATGAAAACCCCGGCGCAAATGAGCAGGTCCGACAAGCAGGGTATTATTTCCAAAGTTAAAAGCAATAATCTTTTTTACAATGTCGAAAGAACTATAGCCGATAATATTCAGTTTATAAAAATTACGCCGATGAATGCAGAGGACCTTTCAAATATGAAGCAACAATTCCATGGCTTTGCACAAAGATGGAAACAGATAGGCCCGCGCCTCGGCAGTGTTTATCTTAGCTCGAAAGAAAAGAAATCTGAAATTGCCGATATAGACTCGCTCTTCAGCCAATGGGATAAACAAATGGATACTGAAATGTGGGCAAATATTTACAGGCTCTTCCAGGAAAAAAACATTATGCTCACCCCGTTCAACAACGGAGACCAATTTGCCTTCAGCGTCAATTCATATATCGAAACAGAAATACAAAATGCAGACAAGAGCAACAAAGCAGAGTCTGCTAAATTATTCGATCTTTTTTCCGACAGCGTTTACTTCAAAACCGTGCGCTCCAAATGGATACCGGTTTTAATCGCCAACAACATGATGAACCCGGCAAACAAGGATACCATCGAAACAAAACTTGCCGCGTGGAAAAATATTATTTACCCAGCCCCTACAAATTGGCCGTACATTATTGCTGGCTTATTGCTTGTATCTGTTATTGTATTTCTGATTATTAAATTGAAACGGAAAGAAAAACCAAAGACGGTTCAACAAACGGCGAACATGTAAAAGTTGATTTAACAGACTTCCCTTTCTTGGGGGGTCTGTTACTTTTGATCATGCTGAACGTAAAAACTATTCTAAAAGTTTTTGAATATCTTTTTCCAACGTTTCTTTTGGAGTCTCGACAATCCTTCCTACTTCTTTATCATTCTTATAAAAGATGAATGTAGGAACGGCTTCAATATTTAATTTTGATGTATCACCGGCCGGATCTTTTTTGGTTCGGTCTACGCAGTAGAGCATTAATTTTTTTTGATCGTAATTCAGCTTATCCAGGATTTTATAAAAGCGCGGAACTTCCCTTCTGCTGTCGCTGCACCAGCTTCCCATTACAATAGTAATTGCGCAGTCATTTAATTTATTACCTATCGCGGCGAGCGTGACAGTATCCAAATTGTAAACATCATATTCGGAATTAAACCACCATGCAAAGTTTGTATCCGCAAAAGCGGTTCGGTCGCATAAACCTATCAGCATCGGCTTGCCGGATTTATCATCCACGACCAGTTTGTTCTTATCTTGAGCAAACAAGGATGCGGTAATAAAAAAGAGCATCATTAAGTATTTCATATTAATTCCGTTTCAGTTATTCGAATTACGTACGTCGAGGCCCCAGTATAATTTATTGCGGAGAATTTCAAAGTAGCTGGTTCGCTTAGAATGCGCCAGACGAACCGGGTTTTGACTCTTCTCAATTGTAAGGCTTGCCGGCGGTTCAAAAAATTGAACCCGCTGACCGTCGCAGCTAATCTGTATTTTATCCGAAGGCGAATTCACATTCACAGTAATCTTCTGAGCGCTTGATATTACCAACGGGCGCATGGTTAAAGTATGCGGCGCAATCGGACTGATCGTAATTACCTTTGCTTTCGGATTAACAATAGGCCCTCCTACGGAAAGCGAGTACCCCGTTGAACCGGTTGGTGTAGCAATTATAATTCCGTCCGCAGAAAATGTTGAGACATAATCGTCATCAACTTTTATTGTCAGTTCAATCATCTTGGGCCAGGGCCCTTTATCTATAACGAGATCGTTTATGGCATAAAGATTTTTACCGGAGTTTTTGCAGGACGCGATGAGCGCCATACGTTCTTCTATAATATAGTTCTTCGTTTTTATATCGCCGAGAAATTCTTCAAAGCTATCCATATCAAACTCTGCAAGAAAACCAAGTTTGCCGAAATTTACGCCTACAATCGGAGTGCAATATTCGCGCGCCTCGTAAGCGGTATTAAGCATTGTACCGTCGCCGCCGATGGAAACAACCATATCCGATAGTTTGCACAGCTCGTTATTGGGAAGAAACGTCGCAGCTTTTAAAGAACTGTCGAATTGATCATGGAACTTCTTAAGGGATTCGCTGACGACGCAGTCAAAATTATTATCGCGGAGCTGTGCAACTATTTTTGCAACTATATTCGGTATATTTTTTTTTGAAGTATTAGGAATGATTCCTATTGTCATTGCTTTTATTCAACTCCCAAAGTTTGCAATACTTTGTAAATACATAGGCCGAAGAAAAAACAGCCAGGATTAAACCGTGAACGCCGTCGAGAAAACCTAATCTAAAGATATACATTTTAAGAAAAAGAAAAACCGGACGGAAAATTATATCTCTTAGTTTAACCCGTTTGCCCTTTAACTTCAGTTCTTTTGCCGCAAGCGAAGTATATGAATTAAATTTTACAAAATAATGATCGATTGTCGGATCTGTATAATGATTCAGGTCAAATTTAAGCTGACCAACTCCCCCTTCAACTTTTAGATGTTCATGTACTCCGAGCTCATTGAAAGAACAAAATTTTTTATTAAAAAGTCGAGTAACACGGGATGGATACCATCCGCTGTGTTTAATCCATTTACCGAGGAAAAAAGCCCGGCGCGCCAAATCATATGCAGAATATTTTGGCGTCTGGGTTTTAAATGATTTTAATTCCTCTTTAAGTTCTCCAGTCAGTTCTTCATCGGCGTCTATCCAAAGCACCCAATTATTTGAAGTCTTCGAAAGCGCATAAATTTTTGCCTGCGCGTATCCTTTCCATTCAACTACTTGGCAAATTACATTCGGAAATGATTCAGCAACATTCACCGTCTTATCGATTGTCCGGGAATCGACAATAACTATAATTTCATCAATTACACCTTGCTGGCTTTGAATGCACCGCCTGATATTGGTTTCTTCGTCACGGGCTATTATGATGGAAGATAGTTTCAATTGCAAGCTACCCGTTTGTTTGAGTTTTATTTCTCAAGTAATCTCTGTAGAAAGCAAAGTTCAAGCCCAGCGAAAACCAGATAACAGTAATTATTTCCTGGTCGCCGAAATTCCATTCGGCAAGTCCAGCAAATAAAAAAGCAACAAAGCAGGCAAGTGTTCCCAATGTGTAAGATGAAACAAAGTCAACATCCTTAAAGAAATTATACATTTGAAGATCAACTCTGAAAATCTTAACAAGAAAAATCATCATGAATATAAATCCTACTCCGCCGAATATAGCGAGGAACTGGGTATAGTTGTTATGCAAGTGGCCGAAATTTTCCTTCTCGTAATAATTTTTATACTTGGCGTATTGATGTTCAACTCCTATATCGCCGATGCCGAAAACCGGGTGAGCCAGGAAGATTCTAATGGCCGTGCGGAATTGATTTTCTCTTTCAATATTAGTTACCCAATACGGATCGAACATAGTTTTAACTCGGTTGTACTTAACATAACTCATGTAGACATTATCGCCTTCCGCGCTTATGCTGGCCGGCACAAAATCCAGCTTGGATTTGTAGAGTATCTTCAAGCCGTTATCAAACGGGTACTGAAGCACAAAAAAGTTTTTAGCCAGATCGGCGGTGTAAAATTTATCGGCCGTTAAATAGAAACGATACGCGCCTTTAATTTGATTGTTCTGCGTTACAAACTTCACGGAGTCGCCGGAAACGTTAAACAGTTTCATACTGTTGTTCATACCAAATACAAAACTATTTTCCCAGCCGAATAAGAATCCGCTGTCGGTAGTATCTTTCTCTGAATAGATAACACGATCAGGCAGAGAATCTTTTAGAGAATAAACGATAAGATTTCTATCCGTGTTGTAGACGACAAAATAATTCGTACCGGCAAAACAGCTCGTCACATTTTTTATATCCGGCAAGTTAACATGGTTCCTTGGATTTTCGAATGAACGAAAAACCGTTACACCGCTGTCTTTATCGCAGACGTAAAGGCAGCCGTTTGCTACGCGGTAATCCGTGGTCTGCCCGGGAGATATAAACTCGCTGACGGTTTTAAGATTATTGGTTTTATCCAAAACAAAGAATCTGGAATCGACCAGGGAAGCCAGCAGATATTTATGATTAATATTATCCAGTCTTCCAACCGGATTCGGTAAAATAATCGACTCTGTTACTTTACCGTTGACATACTTTTTTATTCCTTTCTGATAATCTGCAAGGTAGTAACCGGATGAATCGGCGAGAACGTAAACTGCTTTTCCATCCGTATTAACTGCATTAGTTTTCGTCAAGCCGCCGTTTTCCAGTTTGTAAGAGAAAACCCTGCTGGCCTCCGGATCGATAAACAGAACAGCCAAGAATAAAATGAAAGCCGTACCTATTAACCACCATTTCTTTTTAATTATCAGTATAGTAACTATGCCAGCAAACATTCCCAGCCATGCGGCCCTTGTATAACTTGATATCACCGCCGCAAAAGAAATTACAGTACCAAACAGGTAATAATATTTTTCTTTGTTCCATTTTTTTTCATTCATGTAGAAAGCAAAGAAAAAAACCATTGTAAACATCATTAAGCCGCCGGCCGTCATTACATATTGAAACGGCGAAGGCCCGCGGGTTTCTATTGCATACAGGTGTCTAATGAAATGTTTATAAGCAAATCCAATGTAAACCAGGATGGTTATAAGCGCCGCACCCATGTAAATACGAACAAACAGTTTTGCTTTTTTAGTATCTGTTGCGGCAATTATTACGGTATAGAAAATAAAAATTTGTAAGATGCGCTTTACCAGGTTTTCAAGGGCAACGGATTTATACTGCGAAACATTAGCGGAAATAATTTCCAGCAGGATGAAAATCATGAAGTAAGCTTCTAAGCCTGTTTTGGGAAACTGGTTTTCTCCTGTCTTAAAATATCTATAGAAAATAAAAAAGAGCGGGATGAAGTAGCCGATCTGGTTTACAAAAATAGAATTGTTTACCGATAGGAAAAATATTATCATGAACACGAAGATTATAGTATCGATTATTTGCAGCTTAAGAATTTTGCCGGATGATGCCATAGGGTTTTCCTCGGATCTCTTAACGGTTCGAGCTCAAAAATGCTTTTATTTGTTAAGCCAAATTTAGAAGAATTTAGTTGAAATAGGTAACCTCTTAAAGATAAGTCTTATTTTTTTCACTTTTTTTTTCAATATTTGGCACCTAAAAGAACAGTAAAAAATTATTTTGTGTACAAGAATTTACCGTTCCTATTTTAAGTTTAATCAATAAACACAAGTAAAAATTATATATGAAGATTTTCTGGCGGTTCTTTTCTTACCTCAAGCCGTACATGCGTTCCCTGGTACTCGCAAATATCTGCATGGTGCTTTTCGTTTTATTCAATCTTATTTCTATTACGCTCATAATGCCGTTTATGGATTTGCTCTTTCGGCAGGCGCCGTTACAGCAGCCCAAGGAGGTTATTGTTAGCATCTTTTCTCTTAAAGAATATTTGAATTATAAACTCTGGGAACTGACTGTAAATTACAGCAAGGTTGTGTTGATAACTTACCTTTCCATACTTATGATCGTCGTTTTTTTGCTGAAGAACCTGTTTTCATACCTGCAGACTTACTTCATGTCCACAGTAGAGCAAGGCATGATCAAAGATATTCGCCACGCGGTTTACTCGCATTTTCACAAACTGCCTCTCAGTTACTTTACGGAAGAAAGAAAGGGCACACTGATTTCAAGAATCATAAACGATGTGCAGATTATCAAAGATTCCATAATCGCAGTCATCAACAGCATGTTCAGAGATCCAACTCTCATTCTCAGTTTTACCTTGGTTCTCCTTATCTTCAACTGGAAATTAACCGTGCTGGTTTTTCTTTTAACCCCGATTTCCGGCGCCATACTTTCCAAGATTGGCAATTCGTTAAAGAGGAAAAGCATCCGATCTCAGGAAAGTATTGCAGAGGTAACTTCAATTCTTGACGAAACATTGGGCGCTATCCGTATAGTGAAGGCGTTCAATATGGAAGAATATGAAATCAATCGCTTCCAAAAAGCCGAAAAGAAATACTTTGACCTGCTGACTACTTTGGCCCGAAGAAGAGCGCTGGCTTCTCCAATTACCGAATCCATCGCCATCGTTACAGTTACGGTTATTCTGTACATAATAGGAAGAGATATTATAATGGGGCAAAGCGATATGTCCCCCGGCGAGTTTATAGTTTATCTCGGCATTTTTCTCCAAATGATTCCTTCGTTAAAGCTGCTCGGACAAGTTTTTAACAGCATCAAGGAAGGAACAGCCGCCTCGGAAAGGGTTTTCAGCATACTCGATATCAAACCGAAAATATTCGATAAAGAAAATGCCGTCGACATAAAATCTTTTAACGGAAAAATCGAATTTCAAAACGTCTCCTTCAAATATGAAAAAAGCGAGCTGATACTTAGCGATATAAACTGCTCAATCAACAAAGGAGAAGTGGTTGCTATTGTTGGACCGAGCGGCGCCGGCAAATCCACATTCATCGATTTAATTCCCCGTTTCTACGATGTAACCGACGGGCAAGTTTTAATAGACGGAACCGACGTAAGAGATTTTGGAATTAACTCGCTTAGAGAACTGATGGGCATTGTAACCCAAGAAACAATTTTATTTAACGACAGCGTCTTCAACAACATTTCTTACGGCTCAACAGAAAGATCGAAAGAAGAAATAATAGAAGCGGCAAAAGCTGCAAACGCCCATTCGTTTATCCAAAATCTTCCGAACGGATACGATACCGTAATCGGCGACCGGGGCGTTAAACTTTCGGGAGGAGAGCGACAGAGAATTTCGATTGCGAGAGCGTTGCTTAAAAATCCACCGATACTCATTCTTGATGAAGCTACTTCATCGCTTGATACCGAATCCGAAGTGCTCGTCCAGCACGCTATCGAACGGCTCATGGAAGGCAGAACCTCGATTGTAATTGCGCATAGACTTTCAACAATTAGGAACGCAGATAATATTTTAGTTCTGGGCGACGGCAAAATTGTTGAACAAGGTAAGAACGATGAGCTTCTTAAACACGACGGGCTTTATAAAAAACTTTATAACATGCAGTTCAGACTTTCATGAAAGTCTCCGGTTTTACACTTGTTAGGAACGGGGTCAAATATTCATACCCCTTCCGGGAAGCGATTAACTCCATTCTTCCCTTATGCGATGAATTAATTGTAAATGTAGGTGATTCCGAAGACGAAACACTCGAAATTGTAAAATCCATTCCAAGCGATAAAATTAGAATTGTCGAACGAACATGGGATATGACGCTGCGACAGGGCGGCAAATTACTTTCAGTTGAGACAAATCAGGCTCTTCAGCATTGCACCGGCGATTGGTGTGTTTATATTCAAGCCGATGAAGTAATTCACGAGAAATATTACCCCGCGGTAAACTCGGCAATGCAAAAATATTTTTCCGACCAAAAAGTTGAAGGACTGAAATTTTGTTACAAACATTTCTACGGCACATACGATTTTTACCAGGATAACTTTAGGAAATGGTATCGACGCGAAGTAAGAATTATTAAGAACAATAGAGATATAGTTTCCTGGGACGATGCGATGGGATTCAAACACAAAGACGGAACTGAAATCAAATCCGTTCAGATAGATGCAGAGGTTTACCACTACGGCTGGGTGAGACCGCCGGAAAAGATGAGCGTAAAGAGAACGGACTTTCATAAGCTGTATTACAGCGACGAGCAGATAAAAACCGTAGCGCTTTCCCCCGTAGGTTCGTTCACGGACTTAGGAAACTTAAAAAGATTTTCCGATTCGCATCCTAAGATAATGGCGGAAAGAATCAGTCTCAGTCATTGGGATTTCGAATCTAAAATAGAAGATCAACCGCCGGACTGGATGAGAAAAATATTTATATTTTTTTCCCCTGTTACCAAAAGAATAAAAAAATTATTCTCACAAAGGTAAATCGTTCAGCCCGCATCCTCCCGGCATTGTAACGGTATAAATTATTTCATTCCGCTTGAAATCCAGGATATTAATTTTAGATGAAGTATTGGAGCGTTCATCGAACAGAAGCAGGTTGCCGTGCGGCAAAATATTTTTGTACCTATACCCGCTGAACACATTTACCTGCTTTTTCTGCTGCGCATCAATTACAATTAATTCTCCTGACGGTTCGTTTTTTTTCTTGCCGATGCCGGTTTGAACATTAACAGTAACAATAAAAAGATAATTACCGTCTTCCGACCATCTTGCGTCGGCAAGTTTGCGCGAACTTGTCGCAACCAATACTTCCGATTTCTCCTGAATATCTTTCAAATAAATATCGTACTCATTGTTAAAAGCGGTTTGTCTGAATTGAAACCTGCTGTTGGGTGAAAAATACAACGGTGTGCGTCCGGGCGGGAGCGGGAAACCGTTCTTTACTAAATCAAATTCTCTAGTAACAGCGCTGCCCGCTTTTCCGTTTCGATCGAACGGGAAAATTTTTTGGTAGACAATCCGGGAATTTACCGTATCGATAGAAGTTAAATTGACTTTAAACGTATCCGGATTTTCCCAATATGTATAAAGCTGCATTCCGTCGCCGAATTGGTATTTTTCGTAATACTCATTCTTCTCGCGGTTCAAAAGAAATATACGGGCATCGAGCAAGTACGGCAGCCCGCCTCTTTTTCCCAATGACAGCACGGAAGTAATAAACGCGGTTTTTCTATCTTCCGTTGTATTGAGCGATGCAACCTTACTTCCCCACCGGCTCCAAATAATTACGCTTTTCTTGCTCAACAGATCGAATTGATAAACTGAAGGTCTGCCCTGAAAATCCGCCACGAAAAGAATGTTTCTGAATTCATCAAGAACATTTTTGCCGGCTTTAAGTATCGAATAATCCCTAATGAGGTTTTTCGAAAAATAATTATAAGCTTCTTTTCCGGCTTGGAAAGATGTGCCGTACTTACCGACTAAAAGTCTATAGGCATGATCCGAAATTTTTTGAATATTAGCATGGTCGTTAATTTCTTTAGATAGCCCGGTTCGATAATTTTTAACGGCATTCAGCGTTGGAAATTCGCCGATGTTTATGTAGTAAAAATTTTGATCTGAAGCCGGGGTGCCGTCGCCGCTTTCTTTGCATGCGGTAAATAAAAACAAAACGACCGGAACGAAAAATAATATTTTTTTATAGCCGTGCGTCATGTGGTTTATTTTTCTTTATAATTATCCTCGCGGATGATGTTCGCGATGAACCTGCTTAATGTAACTTCTATCGACATGGGTATAAATTTGCGTAGTAGAAATAT
>DAIEQA010000134.1:0-13470 GCA_027348115.1 Ignavibacteriales bacterium | reverse complement strand
GTTTTCATATACATTGGCAATGTTCCAAAGAGTAGAAAGGTCGGCAACATCGTAAATCGGCGTGCCTTCATTTACGTACATTCCTTCCTGAACTTTCTTTTCAAGTACGGTTCCGCTGATAGGGGAATAGTAAGTAAGAGTAAGATTTATTTTCCGGGTCTTTTCAAGATTTTGAATTTGCGGGTCAGTAAGTCCGAAGAGCTGTAGTTTTTTTCTTGCCGCATTCAAAAGATCGCTTGAGTTTGCCGAGTTGCCTAAAGCAATTAATAAGTCGTTCTGCGCTTGAACCAAATCGGGGCTGTAAATTTCAAACAGCGCCTCGCCTTTTTTAATTTGGTCGCCTGTCTGATCCGCAAATAATTTTTCTATCCTTCCGTTAAACCGCGCTGAAATTGTTTTGCGGCTACTTTCAACAAAATCAAGGTAACTGTATGCCGTTACCTGGTCATGCAGCATTTCGTTTTTTACAACAATTGTTGAAACGTTTGCAAGAACTTGTTTTTTGCTGCTAAGTGTAATCGTGTTTGCGGTATCTTTTTCCTGCGAAGTATTTTCTTCTCCGCCCTCAACCCGTTTAACCAATTCCATTCCGCATATCGGGCATGTGCCGGGTCTGTCCGAATGTATTTGCGGATGCATTGTGCAAGTCCAATAAACTTTTGATTTTGCCGCCGGTCCATTTTTAGCTGCATCGGGTGATTTTGAGCACCCGCCAAGCAGTAAGGCAATAGCCAGTAACGGGATGAATGAATATTTAATGATCTTCATTTCAATTCCTCTTTTTATTCTTCTAAAATTTCTCATTTGTTACCTGCCGCTTTTAGATTCGTGCCAACCATCATTTCAATTTCCGCAAGCGACATTTGCGTATCGGCTTTTGCCATGTAATAATTCATCTGCTGCATTAAAAGCATCCGGTAAGAATCAATTACAGTAGTTACACCGGTGCGGTTGTTCTGGTAAGCCGACACTTGAGAATCAGCCGCTTTGGTGTACATCGGTATAACTTTTTCATTATAAAGTTTTGTAAGCTCCACTGCGGTGTTGTATTTTACATGAGCTTCCTTAATACCGGTTATCATTTCACGCCGCATGTTGTTCTTTTCAAATTCGAGACTGGTTATGCCTGCATGCAGTTCGTCTTCCTTAGCTTTGTATTTGTTTATAGACCAGGGCGCGAACGGAAGATTAATTGAAAACATCAGCGAATACATCGTAGCGGTTTTTGCGTCGAGCATAGTTAAATCGCTTTTGGATGTTAAAAACATTCCGCGCGGCATTCTCATAATCATTCCTTGAACCATCAGATCGGGAATTAATTCGCGGTTATTCGCGTCGATCATAGCTTTGTTCATATCAATCATGCCGTCCATTTTTTTGAGGGAAGGATTATCGCCGGCAAGCAGTTCTTCGAGTTTTGATTGCGTAGTTAAAAGCGAATCGGGCGATAATTCTTTCTCGACGAAAATTTCTTTTGAATCAAGATTGCGCCCGAGAAGTTGATTGATTTTGTAAACCTCAGCTTCTCTTTGCTTCTCAAGAATTAAAAGCTGCGTTTCGCCGGAAGCAATTTCACTTTGCAGGGTAAGTACATCGGCCTGGTTGATTTTGTTTGTGTAGTACAAAGCGTCAACAGACTTAATCAAATCTTTTATCAGCGAAATATTTTGTTTCTGCACCTCAATCTTTCGATCAATCAACCAGATTGAGTAATACGACATTTTCACCCGTGCGATAAGATTGATTTTGTATGTCTCGTAATTATCGCCTTCCACGAGAGTATTTTTCTTCTCAACTTCTGCCATAGCATTCAGCTTTCCGCCGAGAGGAAACATTTGGGACAAGCCGATATTGTTTGAATTGGCTTGATTCAAAATATCCAAAGAGTTTGTAGGTACTTGGGAAAATTCTACCGAAAGATTAGGAGGCGGCAAAGTATTTACGGATTCGCTGCGCTTTTCCGACGCGGTTATTTTATACTGTAAGGATTTTAACTGCGGATTATTTTTAACCGCTTCAGTTACAAGCGAATCCACCGACTGCGCTTTTAATTCAGTAACAGAAAAAAGAATTACCACAGAGAGCACAGAGACCCACAGAGATATTGTAACTTTTGATTCGACTTTCTGTGTTCCTTTTTCTGAATTCATAATTCGTCTTTTATCCATTTTATTCTCCCTCCTTCATCCAATCTGCCATCTTAGAGATTTCAAGTTTCCCTTTTTTAAGAGCGTGTTCTTTCATAATCGCAAAAAGTATCGGCGTTACAACCAGGACATGAATAGCTGAAGTAAGCAAACCACCGATCATTGGAGCGGTCAATGGTTTCATCACATCCGCGCCGGTGCCGTTCGACCACATTACCGGGATTAATCCAACCATTGCGGTAAATACAGTCATCAGCTTTGGTCTTAATCGTAATACCGATCCTTCAACGGTAGCTTCATAAATATCTTGCTTGGTTATCGGTCCACGTAAACCTTTTTGATGAGCGTGTAATCTTTTGTCCAGTGCTTCATGTAAATACACTACCATTATTACACCGGTTTCAACAGCAATTCCGTAGAGCGCGATGAATCCAACCCAGACAGCTACGGAGAAATTGTAACCAAGAATATAAATCATATACATTCCGCCAATCAGCGCGAAGGGAACCGAAAGCATTACTACGCCAGCTTCAACATAATTTTTTAGAGTGAAGTAGAGCATGAAGAAAATAACCACGAACACAACCGGCATAATAATTTCGATTGTACGCTGCGCGCGTACTTTGCTTTCATATTGCCCGCTCCATGCGTAAGAATATCCTGCAGGAAGTTTGAGTCCGTCCTCAATCACTTTCTTCGCATCAACCATTACGCTGCCCATATCTCGCCCGCGTGTATTCATATAAACTATTGAGCGCAGCATACCGTTTTCACTGCTTATCATCGGGGGACCGGTTACCATTTTTACATCCGCAAGTTCGGATAAGGGTAAATACGTAACGGCTCCGGGAGTTGTCCCTGTGAGAGAATAATCCGCAGACGTGTTGGAAACTTGCGGAACTACGCTTGCCTGGTTAGGGCTGCTCATCGACGAAGACATTCCTCCGGAAGCTACGTTGTTCATCGCTCCGCCCGAATTGCCGGAAGTTTGTGCTGTCATTGGAGTTGAAAGAGAGACCGGAACGATCAGGCTTTTTAATTCTTCTATATTATCACGGTAATCTTTTTGATATCGAACGCGGATAGGGAAGCGCATCCTGCCGTTTATAACTACGCCGAGATTTTCTCCGCCGATGGCTGTTTCAATTATATCTTGAAGATCGCGGACATTAACACCGTACCGTGCGGCAATACCGCGCTTAATTTGTATATCAAGATAGTAACCGTTCTGAACTCTCTCGGCTACTACATCTGCAGCTCCGTTAACCTTTTTCAATAATTTTTCCGCCTTAATTGCGTATGTTTCAAGCGTATCGAGGTCTGGTCCGAAAATTTTAAAACCGATATCGGTCCTTACACCGGTTGAAAGCATGTTGATTCTGTTTATGATAGGCTGCGTCCATCCGTTTGTAACGCCGGGTATTTGAAGTTTTGAATCGAGCTCGGCAACAATATCTTGCTTGGTAATTCCTTTCCGCCACTCATTTTTTGGTTTAAGCAATATGATAGTTTCGATCATACTTAACGGCGCGTTATCTGTGGCGGTTTCTGCTCTGCCTGCTTTACCGAGGACGTGCTCAACTTCCGGAACAGTCATAATTATTTTATCCTGTTCCTGTAAGATTCTGTTTACTTCTGTGATGGATGCGCCCGGAAGCGTTACCGGCATATAAAGAATAGAACCTTCATCAAGCGGCGGCATGAATTCGCTGCCTGTATTTAGAATCATGGGAATTGTTATTAACAGCGCGACAAGGTTAATTGCTATCGTAATCTTTCTGTGCTTTAACACCCAATGAATTACCGGTCGGTACAGCCGGATGAAAAAATTTGTAGTCGGATTTTTATCTTCAGGCTTGAACTTGCCGCGCATTAACATTGTCATCAATACCGGAATGAGAGAAATCACAACTATAGCAGAACCGATCATCGCGAAAGATTTTGTGTAAGCAAGCGGATGAAAAAGTTTTCCTTCTTCCCCGGTAAGTAAAAACACCGGAAGGAAGGAGGTAAGGATTATCAATTCCGAAAAGAAAATTGCTCTGCCGACCTGCTTGGCAGAATCGATGGAAATCTTTTTATATTCTTCGGGCGAGAGATGACCTTTTTCTTCCAGAGCTTTTGCAAGGTTGCGATAAGCATTTTCTACAAGCACAATCGAGGAATCTACAATCACTCCAACCGCCAAAATTATTCCTCCCAAAGACATAATGTTGGAAGAAATTCCGAATATGTACATCAGAATGAAAGCTATAAGAATCGCGATCGGCAACTCTATTAAAATCCGGACGATGCTTCGGAAGTGAAGCAAGAAAATCATTACCATTATAGAAACGGTTATAGATGCTTCTATCAAAGCTTTTTCCAAAGTGCCTACCGCTTCTTTGATTAAGGTGCTGCGGTCGTATGAAGGTATTATATTAACACCTTGCGGAAGTCCAGGGGTTATTTCCTTAATTTTTTCTTTAACGCGTTCAATAACTTTTTGAGCATTCTCGCCGTTGCGCATAACTATAATTCCGCCGACTACCTGTCCTTTGCCGTTTTTATCAAGAGAGCCGCGCCTTATGTCTGGACCAATAGCAACCGTAGCAACATTTTTAATTAGTATAGGGATACCGTTTGGAGAAGTTTTAATCACGGTGTTTTCAACATCATCTTTGCCCTGGATGTAACCCTGACCTCGGACAAAGTATTCGGCATCACTAACATCCAAGATTTTCCCGCCGACTTCATTGTTGCTTCTCTGCACAGCGTTTACAACATCAGAAACCGTAATATTATAAGCGCGGAGATCATCGGGATTTATGTTTACCTGGTATTGCTTTACAAATCCTCCGATGCTTGCGACTTCCGCAACTCCGTCCACCGAGGCAAGTTTGTAGCGGATGTACCAGTCTTGAATTGCGCGAAGCGTTCCAAGATCATATCCTTTACCTTCAACGGTATACCAGAAGATGTGGCCAACGCCGGTTCCATCAGGGCCGAGAGTAGGCACAACCCCGGCAGGCAGTTGCGCTTGAATTGTATTTAATCTTTCGAGTACGCGCGTCCTTGCAAAATAAGTATCTACTCCGTCTTCGAAGATTACAAAAACGAAAGACATACCGAACATGGAAGAGGCGCGCACAGCTTTTACATTTGGCAATCCTTGTAAACCTGAAACGATTGGAAACGTTACCTGGTCTTCAATTATTTGCGGAGAGCGACCCATCCATTCGGTGTATATTATTACCTGGTTCTCAGAAAGGTCGGGGATAGCATCAACGGGAAGATTAACCACCGAGTAAATTCCGAAACCGATTATGAGTAAATAGATTAGTATTACTATAAATCTATTTTTCGAACTCCAGTCGATTATTTTTTCAATCATAGTGATCTCAGTTTTAAAATGATTAAGGGTAATGCAAAAAAGATAGTGCCGGGTACAGCATACCGTTGCAAAACAGGTATAGCTTTTCCCTGCAATTACTATTTGCTTTAAGAGAGAAGAATATGATTAAATAAGAAATGTTGAATCGGAAAGATAAATCGGCGGTCCGTTAAGACTCTTAAGCGAATGTATTTTGTAAATAATTGTGTTCGAATAAGAAATAGGCGAGTTAAAATCAACAAACTCAACCGCAACAATTTTGTTAAGTTCATAACTCTGTTGAGTCGTCACTTCGCTTTTGGAATTAAGGGGCTTGAAGACGCAATCGCATCTGGAAAAACTTAGAGCAGCTGCGGGAGCGACGGTATCATCATCCACGCAAGAGCATTTCTTACCTGAAGAATTTTCATCGCAACAGCAGCAATGTTTATTTACCGGTTTTTCGAATTGGCTGCAACTTCTGGTTGAAGTGGCGGCAAAAGAATTATAAAACGGGAATAGCACTTGTGTTATAAGTACCAAAGCTGCTAATAGTTTATTGTACGCTATTTTTTTTGCATTCAACAATTCTTGTCCTTAGCTCTACCGTGAAGCTACAAAAAAAAATCGTCACTTAACACTCTTAAATCGCTCGACGATTTTTGTTTATTTGAACATCCGACGAAACCGAAAGTTCCTCGCAACATCTATGATGAAATTGTTCAAAACATTTATACTGACGTACAAAACACTTTAATTATTGAATTAGTTCACTCACTGAACTTGATTGTTCTGTAACTATCTAATAACTATAAATAATCGAAACATTGAATGTTCGTCCTTCGATTGGCTCCCAAATTTCCGAAAAACGCGGACTTTGATATGGGGGAATAACAAGCGGACTGGTTTTCGACTGCATCACATTAAAAATATTTTCACAGTTTAATACAACATCAAATAAACCAGTCTTTATTTTCAAAAGAGCTTCAAAGGTGGTGTAGGGTTTAACTTTTTCTCCGTCGCTTAAGTATTGACTGCCGTTGTAAATATTACCCAAGTCCACTTCCCCAATATCTTCATCCTCAATTTGAAATATTGAAACTACTTTGAAATCAGGCGATAGCGGCAGCGGCGTATTGTTCATATATTTCCGTTCCGTTTTTTGGTATGTCAATCCCACAAATAAACTTGCGTCTTCAATCCCAAGCCGCAAATTTGTCTCTGTGCCGTAACTCTGTAATGCATTTGTTTGAGTGAAAAGAAAAGTTTGGTCTTTATTTTCGTCGGTTGTTTCAAGGTACGGATTTTTTACTTCCGCTCTAAAAAATGTTTGGTTTAGCTTTATAAATAATTCGCCTGCTAACATTAATTCGTAATTGAAATCAAAAGAAAAACTGTTGGAGAGTTCTGCATTTGCCGGAGGAATTATAACTGTTAAACCGGCGTCGTTTCTTTCAAGATCGCCTAAAAACGAAATTGCTGTCGGAATTCTGTAGCCGGTTCCGTAGCCAAGCCGGACAAAAAAATTATTTGCGGGTTTGTAGATTAGAGAAGCGTTTGGCAGAAAATAGGATTTGAAGCTACTCGAATTTTCAAATCGTAAACCGAGCTGAAAATTAACTTCGTCGCTCAGTTGTAAATTATCGACTGCGAACAAACCGAATTGGGATTGAAGAGCATCCTTAAAATAAACTGAAGAATTTATGTCTCTCTTAAAATTGTCTGTCATTAAACTTAGTCCGCCGGTAAAATGGTTTGAACCAGAATTATGTGAGAAGCTTATTTCGGAGAAAGAAGAAATTTGCTTTCCTTTGAAAAATAATTTCGGCGATTCAATCGAAAGGTCGAAAAAAGAAATTCCGCTTTTAATATTTAATGAATTCTTTGTACTAAAGTTATTTTGATAGACTGCTGTGCCGATATATCTGTTTGAAACAGACTTCATAACAAACGGGTGAAGCGATGATGGCGAAGAATTGACTGCAGCGATGTCACCGCCGACATGTTCATCATAAATAATTGAAGCGCCGATCTTTAAGCTGCTCTTTTCGGTAAGCTCAAGAAATAATTTTGGCTCGAAGTCGAATTTTTTAAGTTTGGAAATTTCAGTAAAGCCGTCTCCATTCACATCTTTAGGCGGTTTAAAGTCAGCAGTTAAAAGTGTGGTAAAAGCTGCCTTGCTTTTTTTGCTCGAATAAAACGCGCCGGCGTCTATGCCGCCGTAATCAGTTGCATTAAGAAGCGCCTCAGCTTTTGGTTTTTCTTCCGGCTCTTTAGAGATAAGGTTAATAATTCCTGCTACGGCGCCGTTGCCGTAAAACGTTGCCGATGCTCCTTTGATAATTTCTATTTGTTCTAAGTCTAACGGGGGTATTTGAATCAAACCGAAATCTTGAGATAACCCTCCGAACAACGGGAAGCCGTCTTTAAGAATTTGCGTATACTGGCCGCTTAATCCGAGAAGTCTAAAATTTGTAGTGCCGCTAAATGAAGAAGTCTGAACAACCTGAACGGCGGATAATTCCGAAAGCATTTCCGAAATATTAGCCGGGTTCTCAATTGTTTTTTCTTGAAGTTCTTCAGTTCCTAAAATTTCTATCCGCTGCGGATTGTTATTGATGTATGAATTAACTCTTGATGTTGATACGGTTACTTGCTGCACTTCAATTTTAACCGGCGATAGAAGAACAATTATGTTTTTAATCGAATCGCTTTGGCCGGCGGTAATTTCAGTCTCTTTTGTATTGTAACCAACGTAGGAAATCAGTAAATCATATTTGCCTTTGTTTAGGGTTATAATGGCTGAACCATTTTGATTAGTCGTTGATCCGTGGGATGAATTTTTAATCGAAATATTCGAGCCGGCAAGTGGTTCATCAGTAACGGAATCTCTGACAGCAATTCTAAACTTGCATTGAGCTGAAAGATTTCCGACCAGTAAAACTAAAATCAATAAGGAATATCGCATTTATTCTTTCTTAGCTTTGGTTAAATTGGTATTGTGTTCTGTATTGGATTGTAATATTGCTTTGCTGTCGATCATATTGGAACTATTCAATTTTGATAGCAGGCAATGTGATTATAAATTTTGTACCGGCTGGAGTATTATTCTCCACGGAAATTTGTCCTTTCATTGCCAGAGTAATTGTTTTAACCAGGCATAAACCTAATCCATAACCGCCTATATTTTCTTTTACATTTGAAGACCGGTAGAATCTTTCGAATATTCTTTCTTTTTCCGAATCGGCAATTCCGATTCCCTTATCTTCAACTATAATATTTAAGAGTTCATCACGTTCGAAAATCTTTACAATCACTTCTTCATCTTGAACCGAATACTTAATGGCGTTATCAATTAAATTTTCTAAAATAATCTGAAAACCATCCATATTGCCCTTTAGATAAATATTTTTATCTACGTCGTATACTATGTTTTTATTTTTGAATAAAGGTTTAATCTTCTCGCTAACAATTGGCTCTATTTTGAATACGTCCTTATAATCTTCAGCGCCGCTGAATTTGGCAATAATTAAAAGAGATTTTACTATGCTGATCATCTTATCAGTTTGTGAATTCAAGGCAATTAGAGTCTCCTTATACTCATCAACGCTTCGTTCGCGTTTAAGAATATATTCTAATTCGGTCTTTACTGCTGTAAGAGGAGTCATCAATTGGTGTGAGGCATTATCTGTAAATTGTGAAATATGGTTCAGCTGTTCACCCAAACGGGCAAATAAGCTATTAAGCGTGTCGCGCAATCTTCCCAGCTCATCATCGGGATCGGCTTTATAGTCAATCTTAGTATTTAAATTCTTGGCCGTTATATTCTCTGCTATTGAAATAATTTTGTCCAACGGCGCGTAACTTTTTTTAGCGAGGAAAATGCTGACCAAAATAATAATTAGAAGAATCAGCGGAAGGTTGAACAAATTAAAGATTATTATTTTTTTAACTATGGAGCTGTTTTCTGTTTTAAACATAGAGAGCTGCAAAAATGCGGCATTATGATTACTTCCTTCGTGGAGAAGGATGTAAACGGTTCTAAGTTGATGACCTTTTACCTCGATATCTTCAAAAGCATATTTGGATTTAATGTTTGGAAAGCCAAGAGGGATTTTATCGAATGTTCTGATATTTTCGCTCATGGCTATTACTTTTCCGGTAGTGTTATAGATTTGGAGTAAATATGAATCTGAGTTAAGTGTTGAAAAATCGGGTTCTTTTAATTCACTGTAGGCGGTTACTCTTATAGTGTCATTTTCAATAGTAAAAGAACCAAGAAGCGTTCCTATTTCGTTCTTGAGCTTTTCATCCAAGTTATCGGTAAGTATCTTATTGATTATTGAAATTGTAAACACATTGGAAGTAACAAAGAGTAGGGAAAAAATTGCTATATCCCAAAGCATTATTCTTTTTACAGTATCGGTGAACCGGCGCTTTTTCATTTTATTCCGAAATGAAAATATATCCTTCCCCGTAAACCGATTTTATTAAATTTTTGCCAAGCTTTTCTTCTAATTTCTTTCTAAGATTTTTAATTGTAACCTCGATAACATTTGTGCCGGTTGAAAAATTCCAATCCCACACAGTTTTAGTTAATTCTTCCTTGCTTATAATAAATCCTTTATGTGAAATTAAATATTTCAAAAGGTCAAATTCTTTTCCCGTTAAAGAAATTTCGCCACGCGGCGTAAAGACCTTTCTATTTAGCAAATCCAGGTTAAGGTTTGCAACCGTCAATTCATTTGAATTGGTTTGATATCTACGAACCACTGCTTGAATTCTTGCATTCAATTCCTCAAAAGAAAAAGGTTTGGTTATGTAATCGTCGGCTCCATACTTAAGCGCTTCAACTTTATTTGCAACCTGGCTTAATGCAGTGAGCAAAATCACGGGGACTTTATTTCCGCTATTCCTTATATGCTTACAAACTTCTACGCCTGTTACTTTAGGCATTCTCCAATCAAGAATTACAACATCGAATAGAATTGAATCAATAGAGCGGAGAGCTTCTTGACCATCATTTGCAACCATCACATGGTGCCCCTCTTCAGCTAAATTCTTTTTTAACGAATTAGCTATCTGCTCGTCATCTTCAGCTATTAAAATTTCCATTTATATTTATAATGAATTTCGTTTATCCGAAATATCAAAATTATTGCATATTCTTCAAGCACAAACTTAATAATGAAAAAAAATTCATTTTTCTTAATTATCCTCTTTAGGCCAACCTAATTATTTTTTAATTAATAAAACAACAACAAAATGGTACGCTTCAGTCTAATAGAATTTTTTTTGTCAATCACATCTATTCGAGGATTATATGGAAAATAAAAATTACTATTTTAGAGTTTTAACAGCCGTTTTATTTCTGGTATACCCGGCAAATTTTATTTTTAGTCAGCAATCAAATTGTCAAACTTGTCACTCAAAGGAATATAATCTATGGGTTTCAAGTAAACACGCAGATACTCAAACCGATGTTGCCGGTGAATTAGCCGCTAATTGGAGCGGACAAACACCCGATTCTGTAATTATAGGCTCTCAGGCCGAAGATTGTATTTCATGCCATTCACCAAAATCTGTTACAGCCAAAGGTGGGATGACTGAAATTCAAGCAATTGGTTATTTCTTCTCAACAGTCAGCGGAAAATTTACTTCTTCCACTACCGCAGTTTATACATCGGATTGGCCTCATGTTTCTTGCGAGGCATGTCATAATCCTCCTACAAATCATCCTACCGACGGTATTCCGGTTCTTGGAGCTTATAATTCCAAAACTCTTGCTTATGACGACGTGCAAACTTCTAACGAACTGTGCGGACAATGCCACGGGAGTTTGAGATTCGGTGATACCGATCACCGAATTTACGACGCATGGAAATCCAGTAAACACGGACATAAAGGTCAAGTGGATGTAGCCGGCGAACTTGCATCATCACACGCAGGTGAAACTCCCGCGCAAGTTATTAGTGGAGAAGATTGTATTGCCTGCCACGCACCAACTTCGGTTACTGTAGAAGGAGGAATGACCGAAGCGGAAGCCCTCGGTAATTTCTTCACTACAACAAGCGGAAGTTTCTCTTCGTCTACTGTTCCTCATGATACACTCAACTGGCCGAATGTCAGTTGTATAACTTGCCATGACCCGCACAATCCTGGAGCTATTTCGTATTTCAATTCTTCCACAAAAACATATACGGTATTCGACTCCTCCGATGAATTATGCGGGCAATGTCATGGGAATTTACGCTTTCCCGATACGGATCACTTAAGCTATAATATTCAGTCCGGCACCGGCGGTAAAGGCATTACCGATATGCATTCAATGAATGCAAAATGTGTTGATTGCCATATGTACAACAGCGGTATTGACGGCTCAAGTTCAGCTATGTACAAGGGTCATACTTGGTCGGTTTCATTAAAAGAAAATGACGGTTCAACTAAATTTTCTTGCACAAAATGTCACTCTACTATGTCCGCCGATTCATGTTCATCCTATATTAAAAACTGTAAAAATGAATTCATGAATTTGGACTCATTAGCTCAGAATAAAATTGCTTCTGCACAGGCAACATTAAGTGGAAGTAAGGACTCAGTCAAAATTAAATCACTACAGGATGCTGTATTTAATATGACATATGCTGAATCTGATGAGAGCGGCGGTGTGCATAATCATCTTTACAGCAATGAATTATTAAATGATGCGATTAACAGAGCTAATTTGATTATTACCGGTGTTACAACGAAATTGCCAAAACCTCTAAAATTTGACCTTAGTCAAAATTATCCTAATCCTTTTAATCCGACTACAAGAATAAATTTTACGATTGCCAAGGCCGGTAATGTAACACTTAAGGTTTACGATATCTTAGGTAAAGAAGTATCGACCCTTGTAAATGGATTTAAGGACCAAGGGGAATACTCGGTTGATTTTAACAAAGTAGATAATCTTGCAAGCGGAATTTATTTCTATCGGTTAAAAGAGGGTAATTTAGTTTTAGTTAAAAAAATGATATTGTTAAAGTAAGTATTTGACTGTTTTATATAAATATAATAGCCGGTATTACAAAAAAGAAACTGTGAATACCGGCTTTTTATTATCTATGATAATTATTATTTCTCGCTAAGATTTACGACGAAATTATTTGCCGGTTTTCTCCAAAATTAAAACTCCAAAAGTTTTGGATTGATCTTTACCTACAAGTGTTCCAGGCAGGTAAATTTTGTGAGTCTTTAGATCTAGTGCCATTGTTCTAAAACTTTTTTCAGTTGTAACGTTTTCAACGACTTTAAATTCAGCAGGGGAAACTTCTTTTACAACTGTAAGAGTCCCTTCGCCGTTGGAACTGAATGCAAGCTGTGTTTCAGGATCAAAAGCGCAGGCGTCAACGTGTCCGCCGATCGGAACAGTTGTAATTACTTTGCCGGATTTTGCGTTCACAATAGCCATCATGTTGTTATCGCCGCCGGCAAATAAAATTTCGTTCTTTGCATCTAATGCTAATCCGGATGGACTTTCTGCCGGAGCTATGGGCCATTTCGAAATTACTTTTAATGTCTTTGGATCAAATTCTTCAATCATACTTTTATCTTCAATGTTGACAAACATTCTGCCTTTGGCATTAGAAGCAGAGAATTCAGGTTTGCCGTCAAGCGCAATTGTTCCGACAACTTTATCTGTCTTTGCGTCAATCGCGGTTGCGTCAGAACTTCTTCCGTTGAATGTGAAAATTCTCTTTGTAAATGGTTCGTAAACAATTGCATCGGGATTTTTGCCGGTGACATGTATGCCGCCAATCACCTTAAGAGTTTTCAAATCAAATACGGTTACGCTGTCGCTGCGTCCGTTGCTTATAAATCCTTTACCAAATTCTTGAGCGAATGCTATCCCGTGTACGCCTTTTAGTTCATCAATTTCGCCGATAACTTTTTCGGTTTTTAAATCAATGACATGAACCTTATCTCCAT
>DAIEQA010000131.1:0-4613 GCA_027348115.1 Ignavibacteriales bacterium | reverse complement strand
GAGTTTGTGTAGTTAGGACGGATGTCGGCGTTCCGTAACCTCCGTGAGCATCGCCGCCAACAATCCAATGATAAAATAAATACCAGCTGCCGTCGTCGCCTTTAACTATGTGAGGAGAGTCCAAATATGGATTCAATAAATTACCTGCGTTGGTGTTGAGTCTCGGATCGCCTGCAAACATTGCAGTTGAATTTCTGACAGAGAAATCTATTTGCAGATCATTCCACCAACTCCATCCGCCAGGATTAGCCGGATTGCCGGTTGTGTTTTTTGCAAGTCCCAATTGTCCGTTGCACGCATTTCTATCTGTAAACAATTGCCAGTATGTTCCGCCGTCCTCAACCATGTTCTCAGCTAATAGTCCTCCGTTCAAACCGGAGATTGTTAAACCTGAGACATTAGTCCATGGCCCTGTAGGAGGAAGGTCTGTGGTTGTAGGAGGAGCCGGCGAAGGAAATGCAGCACCGGGATTAGAGTAATACATGTAAATAGTTGTGCCCGCTACTGGTACGCTCGGTACTTTTACCCATATCGAAGCAGACGTTGCCGAAGGATTCCAATTTTCAATCCAATACGGAATTAATGTTTGTTCATCGCTGCTTGTAAATCGAATATCGCTTCCATCGCTTTTGCATCTGCTGAAATCGAATGTGCTGTTGATAATAACCTGCACCTGGTAATCGGTCAGGTCGGTTCCCGTTGAATTACTGACGGTTATTGCCCGTCGATATTGCCAATCCTGGCTGTTCCAACTCGGCTGAGCTTTCAAGAATAAATTGAAGATGAAGGAAAATAGTAAGAGGAAAATCCACATATAGTTGGATTGCCTCATTAGTTTTTCATTCATATTGTTCCCTGTCTATGTTAATAGCGATAAGGGCTGGGGGCAATTCTGGTGCCGTTTAAAAGATTTATTTTTGAAGTGATTTCTCTGCGAGCAAAAAAAATTATGTTCTATTATGATATTCGGTTTCAATTCAAGCCATCCTTAAACATGAAAATTCGCCGCTGCAATTTGGCTTTTAGAACGCATTGCAATATTTTAAGTTGGTTGGCAAAACAGATAACACATGAGCGATCTCAAAAAAGTAATTTTATTGTTGGAAACTTCGCGGGCGTTCGGACGCGAACTGCTTTACGGTATTGCCCGTTATTCCCGTCTTCACCGTCCGTGGTCTTTTTATAGGGAGCCCAGCGGTTTAAAATCTTCGGTACCCCGTTTAATGAACTGGAAGGCAAACGGAATTATAATGCGTAATTCGCTGATCACAAAAGAACTACTCAACTTAAAACTTCCAACCATTCTTGTGCTGCACGATCCCAACAGGCCGAAGTACCTGCCTGCAGTAATCACAGACGGAAAAACAATTGCCAAATTAGCCGGAGAGCATTTACTAAACCGGGGATTAAAAAATTTTGCGTACTGCGGTTTCGACGAGTTTGTTTGGTCAAACGACAGAAAAGAAAATTTCAAAAAAATTATAGAGGCCGCGGGATTTCAAACGCACATTTACAAATCGCCGAAGGGCGGAAAAATTAAATCGTGGTACTATGAACAATCGTTTATGAAAGAATGGATCCGGAAACTTCCCAAACCGATAGGAATAATGACATGCAACGACGACCGCGGCCAGCATGTGCTCGAAGTTTGTAAAGCTATAGGAGTAAAAGTGCCTGAAGAAGTTTCTGTGATCGGCGTAGATAATGACTCTTTGATTTGCGAGCTCGGCGATCCCCCGCTGACAAGCGTGGCATTAAACACAGAGTCCGCCGGTTATGCCGCAGCCGAACTGCTTGATAGAATGATGCGCGGAGAAAAAATGCGCGGTCAGGAAATTATTGTCTCGGCAACTCACGTTGTACAGCGTCAATCTACCGACTTGCTTGCCATCGACGATCCAAATGTGGTTAAGGCAATTCAGTTCATTCGATACAATGCTAAGAACAAGATTAAGGTTGACGATGTTGTTAAGCAGACTTTTATAAGCAGGCGGAGTCTCGAGCAAAAATTTCGGCAGAATATTCACCGGTCGATCCAGGAAGAAATAAGGCGCGTACGTGTTGAATCGATTTCCAATATGCTCGTTGAAACCGACATGTCGATTTCCGAGATCACGGCTTTGTTCAACTTTACCGGCGTCGAACATATCTCCCGTTATTTTCGAAAAGAAAAAAGAATGGGCCCCACCGAATTCCGGCGGCTGAACAGAAGTTGTTGAATCATCTGTCGGCATTTATTACCGGCCGGTAAAATTACCTGCTGTGGCGGAAAAATATCTTCATTCGCAAAATGGTGATTTTATATTTTAAAATGGTTTTCTTAAGACATTCTTCCATGCTATTATTAAACATGTAAATTTTCATTCCGCAAAAGTTTACTTTATCTTTACTGCATGACGATAAACTAATAGAGGAGAATATTAGAAATGAATCATTTGCCTCATCTCCAATTCTTATTTTTCAATCCTTCAAGTCTTGTATCGCTCGGATGGACCGACACTATTATAGTTGTTATTTATTTCGCATTTGTTATCGGTATCGGTTATTACCTGATGCGTTTTACAAAAACAGGCGAAGGATTTTTTATGGCAGGAAGAGAAATGACCGCGTGGATTGCCGGGCTCTCTTTTGTCGCCGCTAATCTTGGCTCGCTCGAATTAATGGGCTGGGCGGCTTCGGCTTACCAGTATGGAATTTTAGCAACTCACTGGTACTGGATCGGCGCCATTCCTGCAATGCTGTTTCTTGGTATTGTTATGATGCCTTTCTATTATATTTCCAAAACACATTCGGTGCCGGGCTATCTTAAACTAAGATACGGCGAGAGCGCAAGCTTGCTTTCGGCCGTCTCGTTCGGGTTTATGACTGTCTTGATGAGCGGTATCAACATGTACTCAATGGCAATCGTAATGAAGGTTGTTTTGGGATGGGACATTCATTTCAGCATCTGGGTCTCCTCTTTAACGGTTATGATATATGTTGTGCTCGGCGGATTGCTTTCGGCAATCTTCAACGAGGTTTTACAATTTATGTTGATCTGGCTCGGCGCGCTTTTAATTCCGATAGTAGGATTAATTGAAGCCGGGGGATGGAATGGTTTGGTCGCAAGAATTCAACACAATTTTCCTGCCGGAGATTACACGCACCTTTGGCGCACAATGGGTTCGTTCCAGGATAATCCGATGGGAATTCACTGGACCGGAATCGTCTTTGGTTTGGGCTTTGTAATTTCATTTGCTTATTGGACAACTGACTTTCTTGTTGTGCAAAGAGTTCTTTCCGCAAAAGATTTGCGCTCGGCCAAGATGGCTCCTATTATCGGTGCGGGATTTAAGATGATGGTTCCTTTCATAGTTATCCTTCCAGGTCTTCTTGGTCTCGCACTTATACCGGGATTAGTCGGCGAAAAAGAAGCTATTGCTACCGGCGGTCATAGTTACAACGAAATCCTTCCGCTTATGCTTGCAAGATATGCCGGGCCGGGATTGTTAGGTCTCGGCGTTACGGCGCTAATCGCGGGATTCATGTCCGGTATGGCTGGTAACGTTAGCGCATTTGCAACCGTATGGACTTACGATATTTATAAGCCGATACATTTCAAGTTAAAGAAAAACGAAGGCACCGATGCTCACTATGTTAGAATCGGAAGATGGACAACCGTCTTAGGTGTATTAATTAGTATTGGAACAGCTTACCTCGTGCAGCAATTTGAAAGTATAATGGATTATGTGCAGGCGCTTTTCAGTTTCTTCGTTGCGCCTCTTCTTGGAACAGTGCTGCTGGGAATGTTATGGAAACGAACTACAGCCGCCGGAGGATTCTGGGGATTGTTCGCCGGCATCGGTTCTTCGATTGCAATGTGGGCTATTGTAAAATTTAATCCGGTCGCTTTAAAATATATTGCTCTCTCGGAACACGCTAAAGACATGGCCGAAAATATGTACCGCGCGCTTTGGTCGTGGATAATATGCGTTCTTGTAACCGTAGTTGTAAGTTATTTAACTAAACCGAAGACGGAAAAAGAACTTGTCGGTTTGGTAAGAGGATGCACGGAAATTCCTTCCGAAGGCGATATGCCTTTATACAAGCGACCGATCTTTTGGGCCGCTATAATTTTTGTAGTCTTCCTTGCACTTAATATTATTTTCTGGTAAGAAGGAGAATTAAAATGGTTGGAAAACATTCTATCTCGATTTGGTTTTTTATCGGCGTGCTGCTACTTTCTTACGGTGTAATAATTTTTGCGGCAAACGTTTATGAGTACTTCTCGCCCTCGTTCCAACATACAGTTGTGCTGCAAAGTCTCAACTTTGGAATTTGGTGGGGGCTGCTGTTGATAATAATCGGCGCAATATACTTTTGGTCATTCAGACCATGGAAAGGAAAATAATTTTTCGTCAATTGAGATTTTCTTGAGTTAGAGGAGCGATGAGTAAATACGCAATCGGACTTGACTTCGGAACGAATTCATGCCGTTCATTAATTGTTGATATTGCCGACGGCAAGGAGTTGGCAAGCGATGTTTTTCATTATCCCTCCGGCGAGGCGGGAGTTATAATAGATAAATCAAATCCCAATCTTGCACGGCAGAACCCAGCGGATTATTTGGAAGG
>DAIEQA010000130.1:0-2491 GCA_027348115.1 Ignavibacteriales bacterium | reverse complement strand
ATGAATGTGAAAAACCTTACAGGGTATATTCACAACGATAATCCAGGCATGTCACGTGAAGAAGTATTAAAAAATCTCAACGAAATTTCAGAAAACTCTTCTCAATTGAGCGGCACCGAAAAGAAAATACTTAAAAAATACATTGATGAATTCGACGATACGGCTGCAGACGGCAATAATACTTTTCAGATGTTCGGAAGCGAAGCCGGTTTTTCTAAACAAGGTGGGGATTTTTTATCCGATAAAATAAAATATACTTACGCCTATAAAAACGAAGATGCGAATTATTATCTGAATATTCTGGGAAGGGTTTATTACGGACAGTCTTTTAAACCGAGGATGAACAATGCAGAGCTGTATGATATCGGATTCCGTTTCCGCGGAACTCTTTTTGATAAACTCGGTTACAGTTTAACGGTTCAAAAGGGAGGGGTCAGCGGATCTCGCAATTTTGCGGTCACTCTCGATCCGCGACTTTCGTATAATTTTAAATATGTTGAAGATTATGAAAATATAAACAATTACGATTTTACCGAAGGATATCTGCGTTATAAAATGGAACCGGTTAAAGATATGTCCGTTTCGCTCCAGATGGGAAGAGAAAAAATAAAATTCGGATACGGGTACGGAAGCAGTCTGGTTCTGTCCGGCAATCATCCGGTGCTTGATTTTATAAAATTAAATTTCAACTACGGCGTTTTTGATTTTACTTCCATTCATGCTTCCACGGTAGGAAATTTCAATATTAATCGCGCACTGGATTACACAAAATTCATTGCAATCAACAGATTCAAACTTCATTTCGGCAATTCAATTGAGTTCGGCCTTGGGGAAGGGGTGGTTTATTCGGGAAGAGGGCTCGATCTTGCGTACCTCAATCCTTTTGCGTTTTATAAATTCGAAGAGATGTCGCTGCAGGATAGAGACAACGGTGTTTTGTGGCTTGATATGCAAACGAGAATTCTTCCGGGACTCGAACTTCAGGGAACATTTTTTCTGGATGATGATCCTCTGGGTAATCTTCAGGATCTTTCCAACTATATTAATAAAACAGGATATCAGCTTGGCGCCTTCTGGTATTCCCCGTTTTCATTGAACGATCTCTCTTTTGTGTTTGAATACACAAGAATAAGACCATATGTTTATTCGCATGTGAATTATATGGACAGCTATACCTCCTGGAATCAGGTTCTGGGCCACGAGATAGGTCCGAATTCCGACGAGATACTTGCGCGCATTGCGTACAATTACAGCGAACGGCTCCGTTTAAATATTGACTACCAATTTATCAGACATGGCGACAATATTTATGATTCACAGGGAAATCTGGTTTTTAATTCCGGCGGGGATCCGTTTGTTACACACAGGCTTGATGTTGATCCGGTTCATATTCTGTTCCTGGACGGAGACAGGACAAATGCAAATGTGATTACATTAGGTTTGCGGTTCGAGCCGGTTCGGCAGTTCGTTTTCGATTTTGTTTTTAAGGAGATAATGAAGAAGAACGTAACGCACGGGTATTCTGAAAATCAAAGTTATGCTTATCTTAAACTTATGTTCGAAATTTAAAAAGAGTAATCGGTGCCTATCTTCAGCTCTTCTGCTTTATTAAAAACATGAAGCGCAACAGAGACATCCTGTATTGCAATACCAACCGTTTTGAAGAGAGTAATTTCTTCATTTTTTAATCTTCCCTCTTTTTTCTTTGTAATTATGTCGCCGAGAGAGGCGTGTACTTTATTCCAGCTCCATCTATTTTCATTTACGGGAATAATCAAATCTCCCGCTTCCGGTTTGCATGCTTCCACAAGATCGCATACAATTTTTGAGCGCAGCACAGTCTCGGTGTCAATTTCTCTGGCTTCCGGTTCGTGCGAGCCGGCTCCGTTAATGTGGGTTCCCGGTTTTATCCATTCTCCGCGTATTACCGGATTTCTTGCTGTTGTGATCAGTGTAATAATATCCGCCTCGCGTGCGGCATGCTCGGCATTGTCCGCAATTAAAATTTCGCAGTTCAATATTTCTTTAAGAGAATCCTTGAATGAATTCTTAACCTCTGGCGGATCCACTGAATAAATAATCAGTTTTTCAATTTCGCGGACAGAACTTATCGCCCATGCATGCGCTCTTGCCATTCCGCCGGTTCCCAAAAGTGCATGAATCTTGGCGTCCTTTCTTGCCAGAAATTTTGTAGCCAGGCCGGAAACTCCGCCTGTTCTCATTGCCGTCAGGTGTCCTGCATCCATAATTGCCAGGGGAGCGCCTTTCTTTTCATCTAAAAGCATTATCGTTCCCTGGATTGTGGGGAGATTGAATTTATGGGAGTTCTCTTTGTACACAGTCACTATCTTTATTCCGAGAGCCCCGGTTCCTTCTATATATCCCGGCATGTACAACGCAAGTCCATTATATCCGGGTATTTTAATTGCGGTGCGCGGCGGCAACGCTGCTTTGCCATCGGAAAGATCCGCAAACGCTTTCTCTAATATTT
>DAIEQA010000115.1:0-11118 GCA_027348115.1 Ignavibacteriales bacterium | reverse complement strand
GCAATTGGATTAACAGCGCCGGTTTCATTGTTTACGTTGATCACTGAGATTAGTGAAGTATTGCTTTTAATCAATTGTAAAACAGAACTTTCCGAAACCTTGGTGCCTTTAGTTGAATCGACTAAGGATAACTCAAATTTAGTTTTATGAAGTTCGGCGGCAGAATCGAGTACGCAATGATGCTCGGATTTTGTTGTAATAATATGGTTGCGTCCGGATTCCTCGAATTCGGATCTAGCAATTCCGCTCAGAACAAAATTATTTGCCTCGGTACCGCCGCTGGTAAAATAAATCTCACTAGGATTTGCATTAATGAATGCCGCGATCGTCTCGCGCGCTTCTTCAATTGCAACCCTGACTTTTCTTCCATAGGAATGTATTGATGAAGCATTCCCAAAATCTTCCTTTAAAAAGGGAAGCATTTTCTCTAAGACTTTCGGATGAAGAGGAGTCGTCGCGGCGTTATCGAAATATACCTTCATTCGATTCTTTCTAAAACTATGATCGTAAAGTAACGTCGCCGAAGTGAATCTTTTCCCGTTTGTCGCCGACTTTCAAAATTAAAAATCCGTTCTCGTCAATATCCTCGAAGACACCGCTTTTAATTTTGTCTTCTTCGGAAACTTTAACTTTTTCGCCGATCATCTTGCAGCGTGAACGCCAGTCATTTAAAATCTTCACGGGGGAACTTTCTACTTGAGAAAGCAAATCCTCGAAGTTATTCAGTAATTCACTCAGCAATTTTTCACGACTGACTAATTCATGAAATTCTTTTCGTACCGATGTGGGCGGGAAATCAAATTTACCGGGAAAGTTTGGTTGGTTTACATTGATGCCGATTCCAATTACTAGTTTGGATATTTTGCTGGCTTTAGATGTCGATTCGATCAGAATGCCGGCAATTTTTTTCTTGCCGATCAAAACATCGTTTGGCCATTTCAATTCTACATTTAGCTGGTAGAGGTTTTCTATTGCCTGCGCCACTGCAACCGCGCTCGCAAAGTTTATCAAATGAATGCTTTTATTTTTGATATCATCCTTCAACAAGATCGAAAAAGTTAAATTCTGACCTGCGCTGCTTAACCATTCCCGGTCTTTCCTGCCTTTTCCTTTGGTTTGAAACTCGGCCAATAATACTGTTCCGTTTTGATTAAACTCTTTACTCGATAGTAAAACGGTATTTGTAGATTCGACTTCATCGCTGTAAATAAAATTTCGTCCGATATAATCCGTATCGAGCTTAATATCGAATTCTTCAATGTTGAACACGCTTTCCTCCAAAACATTCGAACATGGTGAACAAAAGTCTTCCTTTATGCCAGAAAGTCAGCCGTATGAGCCATCCAGATAGAATGACTGCCAAAATTTCCAAAAGCCATATTTCTCTGCATGATTAGTTAACCGATTTTAATATAATATCTTATGGCTATCCACCAACTTGGCATAAACATTGGAATCAAAAATACAAAAATAAATAATTCAAAGGAGGCTAAAATGACACTCATTAAATTTGAACCCTTGAGAGAACTTGAAACCATTCAAGACAGAATCCAAAAGTACTTTGAAGACTTTTCCGGATTTGGATTTAACTTTAATGACTCTTTTAACCCGAGAATTGATATAGCGGAAGATAATGACGGCATAGTCGTTTCTGCAGAAATTCCAGGCGTTAAAAAAGAAAATATTAAAATCACCATGCAAGATAATATTTTAACAATAGAAGGTGAAAAGAAAAAAGAATCCGAGCAAAAAGATAAAAACTTCTTCAGAAGCGAAAGAATGTTCGGATCTTTTAAACGAAGCTTCACATTACCAACTGAAGTAGATTCGGATAAGGTTGAAGCCAAGTTCGAAGACGGTATGCTGCATGTTTGGCTTAGGAAACTTGAACCAAAAGTAAAAAAAGAAAAAGTTATCGAGCTGAAGTAATCACTTCAGCTCCTTTTAAAATTCTTATTTAAAGGAGAAAATATAAAATGGGAAAAATTATAGGTATCGATCTTGGAACAACAAACTCTTGCGTTGCGGTGATGGAAGGTAATGAACCGGTTGTGATTCCAAATTCTGAAGGCGGAAGAACTACTCCTTCTGTTGTAGCATTTACAAAAACCGGCGAGATATTAATAGGTCAGCCGGCTAAAAGACAAGCAGTTACGAATCCAAAGAACACTATCTTTTCTATAAAGAGATTTATGGGCAGGAAGCGTGATGAAGTTAACACCGAAGTAAACGAAGTACCCTACGAAGTTGCTGCCGGCGATAACGGTTCGGCCCGCGTTAAAATTTCCGATCGGCTTTATTCTCCTCCGGAAATAAGCGCTATGATTCTTCAGAAAATGAAGAAGACCGCCGAAGATTATCTTGGCCAGGAAGTGACCGAAGCTGTTATTACCGTGCCTGCTTATTTTAACGATGCGCAGCGCCAGGCTACAAAAGATGCAGGAGAAATTGCTGGTCTGCATGTTAAAAGAATTATAAATGAACCGACTGCGGCCGCATTGGCGTACGGTTTGGATAAAAAACATAAAGATCAAATTGTTGCTGTTTACGATCTCGGTGGCGGTACTTTCGATATTTCGATTTTGCAGCTCGGTGAAGGTGTATTTGAAGTAAAATCCACCAACGGCGATACCCACTTAGGCGGCGATGATTTCGACCAAAGAATGATTGACTTCTTAGCTGATGAATTTCAGAAGCAGGAAGGAATTGATCTTCGAAAAGATCCGATGGCGCTTCAGCGTTTGAAAGAAGCAGCAGAGAAAGCTAAGATTGAATTGTCATCGTCGGTACAGACGGATGTAAACCTTCCGTTTATTACGGCAACACAGGATGGCCCTAAACATCTTAACATAACAATTACACGCGCTAAATTTGAACAGTTGATTGACGATTTAATTCAACGTACAGTTGGACCGTGCGAACGGGCTATTAAAGACGCTAATCTTACAACTTCGCAAATAGACGAAGTGATTTTGGTTGGCGGTTCAACCCGCGTTCCCAAGGTTCAGGAACTTGTAAAAAAATTATTCGGAAGAGAACCGCATAAAGGCGTTAACCCGGATGAAGTAGTTGCTATCGGCGCTGCTATTCAGGGAGGTGTTCTTGCAGGAGACGTTAAAGATGTTCTTCTTCTTGATGTCACCCCGCTTTCTCTTGGCATCGAGACACTCGGCGGTGTATTCACAAAGTTAATTGAAGCGAACACAACTATTCCTACCCGCAAGAGTGAAGTGTTTTCAACCGCTTCGGATAATCAGCCGTCGGTTGAAATTCATATTCTGCAGGGCGAGAGACCAATGGCTGCCGATAATAGAACACTTGGACGATTCCATCTTGACGGACTTCCACCGGCACCTAGAGGAATTCCTCAGATCGAAGTTACATTTGATATTGATGCTAACGGAATTTTGCATGTATCGGCTAAAGATAAAGCTACCAGTAAAGAACAAAGTATTCGAATTACTTCTTCTAGCGGATTAAGCAAGGACGAAGTTGAGAAGATGAAACAATCTGCTAAAGAACACGCTGCCGAAGATAAAAAGAAGAAGGAAACGGTTGAAGTAAAAAATCAAGCCGACAACATGGTCTTCCAGACAAAGAAACAAATAGAAGAACTTAAAGATAAATTAAGCTCTGATCACAGAAACAGACTTGAAAGCGAAATCAAGAAAGTTGAAGATGCGCTGGCTACAAATGATTCGGATAAAATTAAAGCGGCAACGGATGATCTGACAAAAGTTTGGAATGAAATAGCTCAAACGTTATATCAGCAGCAAGGTCCTACGGGTGGTCCTCAGCCGGGTAACGAACAAGCAGGCGGTCAGCCGCATGCCGATCAGCAACAAGCCCATGCCTAGAAAAAGGATGACCGTGATGTACAGGATGCTTCTTACGAAGTAGTAGACGATGATAAAAAGTAATTTCAAAAAGATAACACAAATAAATAGATGGAGGTCGAAATGACAGACAACAAAGAAATGGTTGAAACCAAAAGCAAAAGAACATGGGATGAAGCTTTGGAAAAAGAACCCTGGGTTGCGCCTTTGGTAGATATTTACGAAACTGCCGACGAATATTACTTAACTGCCAATATGCCGGGTGTTTCAAAGGAAGATATCAAAATCAAACTCGAAGACGGTCACCTTGTGATTATGGGAAGAATCAACTTCGAAGAGACTGCAAACCGCAAATACGTTCTTAAAGAATTGGAAACAGGAAATTTCTACCGCAGATTTAAAATCTCCGAAGGAATTGATGAATCCAAAATTGATGCGAAACTTGAGAACGGTGTACTTAGTGTTGTTCTTCCAAAGCATGAAAGACTCAAACCCAAAACCATCGAGATTAAGTAATTGGAAATCGATGACTGTAAGATTGAAAGTCCCGCTTACGCGGGACTTCCTTTTTTCGGAAATTGAATTATAAATATCTTCTATTTATGTTTCCAATTAATGAAACGAATCTATCTTTTAATTTTATTCTTGACCTTTGCCGGCCTGCTTTATCTTTCTGGGTTTGAACAGCAAGGTTTTAACCCTCCTTCGAAAATAAATTCTGCCGATTATTCGAAAGCAATTCTTAAATCAAATCAAAAAGAATATCTTGATGTGGCGAATTATATAATTGACGCCGAGCTAAATCCGGAAACAAAGACTATCATGGCTCATGAGAAAATTGTATGGATCAATCGAACTAAAAATCCTGCCGATGAAATACAATTTCATCTATACGCGAATGCTTATAAAAGCACACGGACCGAATTTGCCAAGGGATATAATATTTCTTCTCCGGACGCGCAAACGGAATTAATTATTTCCAACTTCACTGTGAACGGGGGAAAAAGCGAATTGATTTATATTCACCCGGAAGTTGACAATCCTTTTGACAGTACTGTCGCAAAGGTTAAACTTAATAAAGCGGTACAGCCGGGCGATAGCGTTCGAATTAATTTCGATTACTCAATGAAAATACCCCGCTCGGTAAAACGAATGGGATACGCGACGGGAAGAAATTTCTTTTTTATATCGCAGTGGTTCCCTAAGGTTGGAGTGTTTGAAAACGGCAAATGGGTTTGCAGTCCGTATTATCCGTACCTAAACTTTTTTTCCGATTTCGGAAATTACGACGTAAGCATCAAAGCGCCTGAAAATTATCTAATCGCCTCCACCGGAAATGAAATAAGTAATTACGAATCCAATCACCAGATTACACATCGTTTTGTACAAAACGGCGTTCACGATTTTGTATGGCTCGCTTCGGATGAAATTCTACACCAAACAGAAACTTACACTCGCAAAGACGGATCAAAAATTAAAATTCAGACTTATGTTCAGCCGGAACGGGAAAAATATTTTGCACGATATTTTAAGTCCGTGCAAAATTGCCTTAAGTATTACGAAGACAATATCGGAATTTATCCATATCAAAACATCTCTTTAGTTGATGTGCCGCGGACTTGTGCGGCCGGGGGAATGGAATATCCGACTCTCTTTACAGTTAGTGCCGAACTTTTTTCACCGGTGAAAACCAGCTGGCCGGAATACCTTGTAGCTCATGAATTCTCTCACCAATTCTTTCAAGGCCTCATTGCCAACAACGAAGTTTATGAAGCCTGGCTCGACGAAGGATTCGCTTCATTTATGGCGACAAAAATCATGTATAAGTATTACCCTGATATTTATGAGAACTTCAAGATTGCCTCTTATGTGCCGGTCTTCGGATTAAATTTTTTATCATACAATGAAATTCCTCTTATTTACACGCTCGCGGATATTCCAATTCCGCCGGGCTCGCGAAGCATTAATAGTTATTATAGAAATTTAACAATCGGTTCCATTGCAGATACATCTTATAAGTTGCCTACTCGATTATCTTATGTTGTCAATTCTTATTCCAAGCCGGAACTTGTTCTGCTAACTCTCGAAAATTACCTCGGTCATAAAACAATGATGAAAATCTTAAGAGACTATTACGATGAATTTAAATTCAGACATCCTACATGCAACGATTTTATAAACATTGTGCAAAAAAAAGCCGGTGAAGACATGCGCTGGTTCTTCAATGAATTTTATAAGACAGCAAAAGTATTCGATTACTCGGTTACCGCCATTAACAAAATAAACGACGGAGACTATGCCGTTACAGTCGAACGACTTGGCGACGGGATATTCAAAAACGATGTTGTACTTTACACGGACAAGGATACTTTGTATCAAAAGTGGGACGGCGCCGACCGGTGGCGCGTTTTAATTTTCCGTACTGATAATAAAGTGATTGGAGCTGAGATTGATCCTAAAAGAAAAAACTTATTGGACATTAATTTTGCCAATAATTCTTTCACCGTTGATCCGCATATTGGCGCCTCGCTTTCGCTTTCCGTAAGGTGGTTTTTCTGGATTCAGAATGCGCTGATGATTTTGGGAAGCATAGGATGATTGTTACTATTAAACAAATATTGCTTCAAGGTGTGCGTACGGTTTTTCACAACTTTCATTTCATTATTCAGTTGTGGCTTCTTAATGCGCTTGCCGCGCTTGTGCTCACGGTTCCAATCTATAATGTACTCATCGACAACCTTGGCCGTTCGATGATCAGCGAAAGACTCTTAAACGGATTCGACTATATGTGGTATCTTCAATTTAGAAATTTGTACCATGTGCAGCTCGATCAGGTGCCGATGAATATTTATTTCGTAGTCGGCATCTATGCAATTATACAAACATTCTTCTCCGGCGGGCTTATTGCGATATTTAATATCAAGGAAAAGAATCATACAGTCGATTTCTTTTACGGCGGAGTAAAATACTTCTTCCGATTTATGAAAATACTTTTGGTCTCGCTGCTCTTCTTTGCGGCGGCATTTAAAATCAATGATTACTCGGGAGAACTGATTACCTGGATTTTCAAGAACTCCGAAAACGTTACGGCTGATTTTGTGTTGAAAGCACTGAGGTATATTTTGCTCGTTTTTTTCATCGGCGTTGTCACAATGATTTCGGATTATTCCAGGGTGTCGCTCGCTGTTCGGGATAAATCTGCCGTGCTGAAAGAAATTCGCAACGCAATTATTTTTATCAAAGACAATTTCAACAAAACATTTGCGCTATTCCTAATAGTGGCTGTTATCGGCGCCCTCGGCGTAATAGTATATAACGTTGCCGGTAGATTTATTCCTCGAACGCCTTTCTATTTTCTTGTGCTCTCCTTTATTCTTCAGCAAATGTTAATTATCTTTCGGCTGCTTATAAGAATGTTGTTTTATTCCACACAGGTTAATCTCTTCAAAGATTTAAGTGCGGATATTGTTAAAATCGAACCAAACAATTAAAAGTAATTTTATGTCTATCATCCCTATTAAAGTATACGGCGAAAAAATTCTAAGGCAGAAAGCACAGCCTGTAAAGGCCGTAACCGACGAATTGATTGAAAAGATCAGGAATATGTTTGATACAATGAGAAACGCTAACGGCGTTGGACTTGCCGCCAACCAGGTTGGGTTTAGAGAATCGTTGTTTGTAATCGATCTTAAAGGTTCCGAAGGATACGATAAATTCAAACCGATTGTAATGATTAATCCTGAGATAATTGAAAGCTCCGATGAACAGGCAATTATGGAAGAAGGATGCCTAAGTCTTCCCACATTGCGGGCGGAAGTGGAAAGGCCGGAAATTATAAAGGTAAGATTTCTCGATACCGATGAGAAAGAACAGGAACTGGAAGCCGACGATATGTTTGCGCGGGTTATTCTTCACGAGTACGATCACCTGATAGGCAAGATGATTCCCGACAGAGTTGCCGAAAATATTAAAAAGCAATTGCAAAAAGATTTAAATAAAATTGTGAATCGAGAAATTGAGATTGATTACCCGATAGCTGAAGGTTAGCCGGTTATTCTCTAATTAATTATCTTTCCGGAATTTTAACCTCGGCGGGACACACCAACTTTTTTGAGCGGAGTAAAAGATGAAGATAGTATTTATGGGAACGCCTGAATTTGCGATTCCTTCGCTCGATAAATTACTTCAAAGCAAACACGATATTGCCGCCGTCGTTTCTGCACCGGATAAAGAACGGGGCAGGGGAAGACAGCTTAGTTTCACACCGGTTAAAGAATTCGCCCTTGATAAAAATCTTGAAGTGCTGAATCCTTTTTCGCTGCGGGAGGAACAATTCATCGATAGGTTAAAAGAAATCGAACCGGATTTATTTGTTGTAGTTGCCTTCAGAATTTTGCCGAAGGAAGTTTATACAATTCCTAAATACGGTTCTTTTAATCTGCACGGATCGCTTCTGCCAAAATACCGTGGAGCCGCCCCCATTCAATGGGCAATTATTAACGGAGAAAAGGAAACGGGAGTAACCACTTTTTTCCTGGAAGATCAGGTCGATACGGGCAACATCATCCTCCAGGAAATCTTAACTATCGAAGACGACGATGATTTCGGCTCGGTTCATGATAAGATGATGATATTGGGCGCTCACGCAGTTATGAATACAAATGATGTGATTGAAGCCGGGCTGGTTAAATTGACAAAGCAGGACGATTCACTGGCTTCTCCCGCGCCTAAAATTACAAAGGAACTTTGCGAGATAAACTGGAACAGCAGCGCCACAAGTATTCATAATCTTATACGAGGCATGTCGCCGTATCCCGGCGCTTTCTTTGCGCATAACGAAAAAATTTATAAAGTGTTCAAGACTAAGGTAGCTAACAACAATATGGAATTTAATTCTCATTTCATCAGCTTCAGCTCACCGTTATCCGGAAGGATATTGGAAACAAAGAATGAAATATTTATCAAAACAGGGGACGGTATAATTCAAATTTTAGAACTTCAACCGGAAGGTCGGAAACGAATTACGGCAGAAGAATTTCTAAGGGGAAATTCTTTTACAAAATAACGGAATAAACATGCGAAATTTTTGTTACGATAGTCTTCTCGACGCGATTGGAAGAACACCGATTGTTAAGCTGGGAAACATCTCTAAAGATTTTAAAGCTACAATTTGGGCTAAACTGGAATTTATGAATCCGGGCGGCAGCGTTAAAGATAGAATAGCCAAATACATGATTGAGAAAGCCGAACGCAACGGCAAGTTAAAACCGGGCGATACAATCCTCGAAAACTCTTCCGGCAATACGGCACTGGGACTTGCGATCGTATGCCGGCATAAAGGATATAAATTAAAAGTCGTAGTTAGAGATACAACCAGCAAAGAAAAAATTAAAATGCTGGAAATACTCGGAGTTGATGTTTTCAAAGCGGACACTTCTTTACCGCCGGAAGATCCTAATTCCTACAACAATCTCGCGGTGACAATGCTGAAAAACGATCCGTCGTTATTCTACATAGATCAGCATAACAATCTTGATAACAACGAAGCACACTACATGACTACCGGTCCTGAAATCTGGGAACAGATGAACGGAAAAGTGGATTATCTTATCGGCGCTATAGGAACGGGCGGAACTATTACAGGTACAGGAAGATTTTTAAGAGAGAAGAATCCGGACATCAAGGTAATCGGGCTCGATCCTTACGGCTCGGTATTTTACGATTGGTTCAAGCATAAAAAAATGATTAAGCCGTACCATTATTTAATCGAGGGCATGGGAGACGAGTTTCTGATTAAAACCGCCCAGCTTGAACTGCTTGACGACATGATGCAGGTAGAGGATAAAAAAGCCATAGGATGGACAAAAAAGTTAGCGTTCGAAGAAGGAATTCTTGCCGGCGGAACAAGCGGGGCCAATGTATGCGGCGCCGTGCGGCTTGCAAAGGATATTGATAGTGAAGCCAATATAGTTACGATAATTTGCGATTCAGGTTATAAATATTTTTCTACCATCTATAATGAAGAATGGCTGGAAAAAAACAATCTGTTATAATCGATAAGTTTTACAAGAAAATGTTTAGCGGTTAGCTCCAATTAATTAATAAAACAAAAGAAAGGAGTAGATATGAAAAAATTAACGATACTTTTACTTTTGGCTCTCCCATTATTTATTTCAAGCTGCGATAAAAACGACGACGTTGCTTCGAGCAATACCGAGCAGATTAATCTAAACATAGATAAGACCAAACTCCCCGGAAATCTTTCCATCACATATAAAGCCGAAGGCACCGGAGACGGCAAAATGACTCAACTAAAATACCTTGATGATAAAGGTGTGCAGCAGACCGTAAGCAGTCCTTCGTTGCCCTGGACAAAAACATTCAGCATGGCCGCGGACTCTTCCGTTTCGATGTCGGCTACCGGAACTCTAAGTAAAGGTTCGTTAACAATTACAGTCAACGGAACCGCGCAGGGAACTACATTCAATTTAAGCGATAGTCAAACACGGAATTAGTTTATGAATTAACCGGTTCCTGTTTATACTTTGAAGGTAATGTCAAATATTTCTTGGACACTATTTTTGTCAACGGTTATATAATTCTCTAACCGGCAGGCATTAAATTCATTTGAATTATTTTACTTCCCGGAATTCTAATAAATTAAGTACGATTTTAATTTATAGGAGATACAATGAAAATCAGATTTGTACTAAACATGTTGTTCATCTCACTCTTTATTACAGCTTATTCGTTTGCGCAGGAGGCGGGCGATCCGAATCTTTGGCTTGAAGATATCGACGGCACTAAAGCATTGGATTGGGTCAAAGCTCACGATAAAGCAACTTTGTCCATCTTGGAAAAATACCCGGACTTTAAAAAGATTCAGAAGAAAAACGAGGAGATACTCGATTCGAAGGAAAGGATTGCCGATCCTTCAATTGTAGGAAGCTACGTTTATAATTTTTGGCAGGATTCTAAAAACGAGCGCGGCATTTGGCGAAGAACTAAATTGGAAGATTATTTGGTAAAACCAAAATGGGAAACCGTATTGGACATCGACGAGCTTTCAAAAGCCGATAATGCAAAGTGGGTTTTTAAGGGTGCAAATTTTCTCTATCCCTCTTTTGAAAGATGTATTCTTTCTTTATCCAAAGGCGGGGGAGACGCGGTAGTTAAAAAAGAATTTGACCTGGTTAAAAAAGAATTTGTTCATGACGGTTTTGATTTGCCCGCCGCTAAGGGATCGGTCACATGGAAAGATCATAACGCTTTGTATGTGTCA
>DAIEQA010000177.1:0-36518 GCA_027348115.1 Ignavibacteriales bacterium | reverse complement strand
AAGCAAAGTATGGTACTGCTTAAGAATGAAAACAATATTTTACCACTCAAGAAAAATTTAAAAGCTATTGCGGTAATCGGTCCCAATGCCGATAACCCTTCGGTAATGTACGGAAATTATAATGGCGTGCCTTCCAGGTACGTGACGCCGTTGCAGGGAATTGAAAATAAAGTTTCACCTAAAACTAAAGTGTATTATGCTATTGGAAATGATTGCGTGGAAGGACAAAAAGCTACAGTTATAATCCCGACCAAATATTTGTTTTCTGAAAACGGTAACGGTTTAAGAGGCGAATATTTTTCCAACCCGGATTTAACGGGCAATCCGGTAACTGTTAGAACAGACACAACAATTGATTTTACTTGGGACGGAAAAAGTCCCGCCGAAAATATTCCGGTAGTAAATTATTCTGTAAGATGGACCGGGCAATTAGTCGCGCCGGATTCCGGTAAATATATTCTCTCTATAACTGCCGATGACGGTTACAGGTTGTTCATTGACGACAGTCTTGTAATTAACGATTGGGTTGAGCACGCGCCTGCAACTAAAACTTATGATGCAAAATTTCAAAAGGACAGCAAGCACAAAATAAAGCTAGAGTATTTTCAAAAAGCGGGCGGCGCGAGCATTCAATTGGGATGGTACATTTACGGAACCGATCTCACAAAAGAGGCCCTTGACATAGCAAGGAAATCCGATGTTATAATTTATTGCGGCGGGATTTCCCCTTTGCTCGAAGGAGAAGAAATGGATGTTCCTTATGATGGCTTCAAAGGCGGCGACCGCACAACAATCGATTTGCCCGCGGTTCAGGAAAAAATGCTGAAGGAATTAAAGGCCACCAGCAAGCCCGTAATTTTTGTAATTATGAACGGCAGCGCATTGGCAATTAATTGGGAAAACAAAAACTTACCTGCAATTCTTGAAGCATGGTATCCCGGAGAAGAAGGCGGTACGGCAATTGCCGATATTTTATTCGGGGATTATAATCCCGCCGGAAAGTTGCCGGTCACATTTTATAAATCAACAGATCAGCTTCCTCCGTTTGAAGATTATGATATGTTGAGTGACGGAAAAAATAACCACGGAAGAACCTATCGTTATTTTACCGGCGAACCTCTTTATCCTTTTGGTTACGGCTTGAGCTATACAACTTTTGCCTACGGCAATCTAAAAGTTGAAAAGAGTTTCTCAACCAGGGATAATATAAAAATAAAGGTCGATGTTAAGAATAACGGTAAGATGAACGGCGATGAAGTAGTTCAGCTTTATATTAAACATGTTAGCGCGCCTGTTCCGGTTCCGCTGCGTTCCCTTGAAGGATTTAAAAGAATTCACTTGAAGAAGGGAGAAGTGAAAACGGTTGAGTTTAATTTGTCCCCATCCAGTATTTCAGTTATCGATGACAAAAACAAACGTGTTGTTTTGCCCGGTGAAATAGAATTGTTTATCGGCGGCGGACAACCGGATAAAGAACAAATTGGAAATGGGAAAAGTGTTAGCGCAAAGATTTTAATTAAAGGCGATGTTAACGAAATAGAATAAGAAATGGTTCGTATCTAAAATGAACCAATCTACAATTACAACCGATAAAAAAGGCGACGCAGTATGAAATCGTTGAAAATTTTCTTGGTAGTGCTTCTTGTTGTTTCCCTGCAGCAAAATTTATATCCGCAGGTAGCGCGGGGATTTGTAAAAGAAGGATTGAAGATCCAGAGTAAAATTTTAAATAAGGAAATACGCTACACAATCTATCTTCCTTTTGATTACGAAACTTCCGACCGGTACTATCCGGTTGTGTACCTCTTGCACGGTTATACGGATAACGATATGGGCTGGCTGCAGTTCGGCGAGGCGAATATGATTGCCGATGAAGCGATTGCAAACAGGCAGATTCCCCCGATGATTTTGGTCATGCCTGATGCGGGTATAACGTGGTATATCAATAACTACGACGACTCGGTTAAGTACGAAAATTTTTTCATTAATGAGTTCATTCCGTACATAGAAAAAGAATACAGAATTAGAACTGAAAAAAGATACCGGGCTGTTGCCGGGCTTTCAATGGGAGGATTCGGAGCTTTGATCTACGCGTTGAAACATCCGGATATGTTTTCTTCCTGTATAGCCTTTAGCGCCGCCGTCTTTACTGATGATGAAATTATTAATATGAATGACAATGAGTGGCAGAGTATGCTTGGCGTTCCGTTCAACGGAAAGCTGGAAGGAAAAGAAAGAGTAACAGAACATTTTAAGCAGAACAACCCGCTGTATATAATTAAGAATTCGAACATCGATAAAATTAAAAGTGTACGGTATTATATAGACTGCGGTGACGACGACTTTCTTTATAAAGGTAATTCTGCTTTACATGTGTTGTTAAGAGATTTAAAGGTACCGCATGAGTACAGAGTACGCGACGGCTCTCATCAATGGACTTACTGGCGTAGCGGGTTGCCGGATGGATTAAAATTTGCCGGAATGAGTTTCCATTAAAAAAATAGTAAGCGCTCTTTATTGATGAAATGATTGCAAACAAATGAATCATCTGAATTTTAAAATGCGAAATGTTTTTTTGTTTATACTTTTGTTTTTGTCGGCCGCTGCCGCGCAAAATCTAAAAACAAAAAACAATCCCGCGCCGCTTATTCCCATGCCGGATTCGGTTGAATGGTTGAAAGGAAAGTTTTTATTATCCGATCAAACAAATTTTACTTGTCAACCAGGTAAACTTCAAAGCTACTTTGTTGATAGAGTTAACGAATTGATAGGAATAAATCTTAAAGCAAATACACGCAGTCAAGCCAGGAGCCGAATAATATTTAATATAGACGGCTCACTCATCGGACGGGGTAAAGAATTTTATTCTCTTTCCGTTTCCGAAAATAAAATTGAAATCACGGCATTGACCGAAGAGGGTTTGTTTAGAGGGAGCCAGACACTCTTTCAGCTTATTTCGCCTTCTGCCAAATCTAAAAAAGATGGAAGCCCGGTTGATATTACTTGCTGTAAAATTATTGATAAACCTAAATTCAAATGGCGCGGATTAAATCTTGATTGCGCGCGCCACTTTATGAGTAAAGATTTTATCAAGAGGTATATCGATATAATCAGTTACTATAAAATGAATGTGCTTCATCTGCATCTTACGGATGACCAGGGCTGGAGAATTGAAATTAAAAAGTATCCAAAGCTTACTCAAATAGGCGCTTGGCGAAAAGAAGCGGACGGATCAACCTACGAGGGCTTCTATACGCAGGACGATATAAAAGAAATTGTCGCTTATGCGCAGAGCAGGTTCGTAACTATTGTTCCCGAAATTGAAATGCCGGGTCATTGCCTTGCCGCGTTGGCATCTTATCCGGAAAATTCCTGCACCGGCGGTCCGTTTGAAGTAATAAACAAATGGGGTGTGTTCGATGATGTTTATTGCGCAGGTAAAGACTCAACTTTTATTTTCCTGGAAAGTATTTTGGATGAAGTGATAAAATTATTCCCGGGTAAATACATTCATATCGGCGGTGATGAAGTTCCGAAGGACAGATGGAGTAAATGCCCGCGCTGCCAGGCAAGAATAAAAGCCGAGGGATTGAAAGATGAAGAAGGACTTCAAAGTTATTTTGTAAAACGAATATCAAACTATCTTAATTTAAAAGGGAAAGAAGTAATTGGATGGGATGAGATTTTGCAAGGCGGTCTTGCCGATGGCGCGATAGTAGAATCCTGGCAGGGAATGAACGGCGCGGCGCTTGCGGCAAAGCAAAAACATTATACAATTTCTTCGACTTATGCCTATACCTATTTAAGCTCGGACGTGGAAAACCTTGACTTGCGCATTGCATATTCTTTTGAACCTGTACCGAAAGATATACCGAACGATCAAACAAAATTTGTTATGGGCGGCGAAGCGAGTTTATGGACGGAAGAAACTCTCCAGAATGAAGTCGACGGAAAATTGTTTCCGCGGCTTCTTGCTCTATCCGAAGTGTTCTGGTGCGCTGCCGGTAAAAAAGATTATGATGAATTTCACTCGCGCGTTCAAAATTCTTATGAGGATTTAAAAGCGCTCGGAATTCAATACGGACAGGAAGCAAAAGCAATTTCGTTTTCAACATCTTATGATGAATTGAAAAAGGAATTCATCGTTAATGTTACCCCGGGGCAGAAAGAAATAGACATTCGTTATACACTTGACGGAAGCGAGCCTAACCTATCATCTTTATCTTACATCGGACCTATTGAAGCCACGGACCAAACAGAGTTGAAAATCTATGCGTTTCTAAACGGAAGTTTTACAGGTAAGAAAATTGAGCTGTCATTCGAGGACAACAAGGCGATAAAAGCAAAGCTCAGCTTGGCAAATAGATATAATGATATGTATATGGCTTGCGGCGAAAATACTTTGATCGACGGCATCCGAGGTTCCAATGATTTTCATGATGGACTATGGCAAGGATTTAACGGAGTTGATTTTGAAGGCGTAATTGACCTGGGGAGTGAAAAAGCAATTTCAGAAGTATCGCCAAGATTTTTGCAGGATATGAAAGCATGGATCTTCATGCCGGCAAGCGTGGAAATCGCTTTATCGAATGACGGCGTTAATTACTTTCGAAAAAAAATAATTGAGAACAACATTCCTCAGAATGATTCTCTAGTTGTGCTTAAAGATTTTCAAGCAAGTTTTAATAATGATAAAGCCAGGTATATTAAGGTAATTGGGCGCGGTATAAAAAAATGTCCTCCGTGGCATACAGGCGCCGGGCAGGATGCATGGTTGTTTATAGATGAAATAGAAGTTAAATAACATGATAATTATTATGCTTCTTTGGGTTTACGGAAATTAAAAATGCGAAAAATATTTTTTTTTCTTGCGATAATTTTATTTTCTGCTCTGTGGACTTTTTATAGTGCCCGGGCGCAAGACAGATATAAATCCAAAGGGATGCGAACATATTGTAACCCGGTGAATTTGAGTTATCGGTTTTGTCTTGACAAACCCTCAAGACGCGAAGCCGCTGATCCAACATTAATTCTTTTCAAGGACGAGTATTATCTTTTTGCATCCAAGTCCGGCGGCTACTGGCATTCTAATAATTTACTTGATTGGGACTTGATAGAAACACAGGATTTGCCCGTCGAAGAATATGCGCCGACCGCTGTTGTAATTAAAGATACAGTTTATTTTATGGCGTCTGGGGAGAAAAATCCAATCTTCAAAACTGCTGATCCTAAAAACGGAAAATGGAAAGTAGCAAATCCCGGTCTTCCGTTTAATCTAACAGACCCCGATCTTTTTTATGATGATGACGGAAGATTATATCTGTACTGGGGCTGTTCGAATAAATATCCGCTTTATGTTGTCGAACTTGATTTGAGAAACAATCTTCAGCCAATCGGCAATCCGAAAGAATTGTTCGGCGCGGATGTAAAGGATTATGGATGGGAAAGACCCGGCGATGATAACACTTCGAAAAATAATCCGTGGTTCGAAGGTTCATGGATGAATAAATATAACGGAAAATATTATTTGCAGTTTGCCGTTCCCGGTACGGAATTTAAAAGTTATGCCGACGGAGTTTATGTTTCGGAAAGTCCGTTTGGTCCGTTTGTTTGTCAGCGCAGTAATCCGTTTTCGTTAAAGCATGGAGGATTTATTTGCGGCGCCGGGCACGGAAGCACTTTCCGGGATAAGTTTGGAAATTATTGGCACATCGCGACTCAAACAATTTCAGTTAAGCACATGTTCGAACGCAGACTCGGAATTTTTCCGGCAGGCTTTGATAAAGACGGAGTAATGTTTGCTCAAACCGCATGGGGAGATTATCCGCAGTTGATGCCGGTTAAGAAAAATGAGCCCGTTCAAAATTCATTTACAGGCTGGATGCTTCTTTCTTACAAAAAGAATGCAGCCGCATCTTCCACAATAGATTCTTTGCCGACGACTAACGCGTTTGATGAAAACATAAGAACGTATTGGAGCGCGAAGACCGGTGACAAAGGCGAATGGATCGGTGTTGATCTTGGAAGAAAAAGTTTGGTTAAAGCGCTGCAAATTAATTTTGCGGAACATGAAACAAATATTTTTGGAAAAAAGGGAGGTATTTATTACCAGTATAAAATTGAATACTCGAACGACGGTGTTAATTGGAAAACCATGGTAGATAAGAGCAACAATGCTGTTGACGCGCCTCATGATTATATAGAATTGTCTAAACCGGTTAACGCACGTTATATAAAACTAATTAATCTTCATGTCCCAGGCGGAACATTTGCCGTATCTGGTTTTAGAGTATTTGGCAATGCTTCCTTTCCCAAGCCTAAAAGTGTTAATTCTTTTACCGCGGTAAGAGATTTGGCCGATACCAGGAACGCTTCTTTAAAATGGGAAAAAGATAAAACCGCTACCGGTTATATGATTAATTACGGCGCCGACAAAAACAAGTTGTATAACCATCTAATGGTTTATGAAAACAATTATGTTGAGCTTCACGGACTTACCGCAGGAGTCGATTATTATTTTTCAATAGATAGTTTTAACGAAGGCGGAATTAGTAAAGGAAATCAAATTATTCAAGCTAAAGCAAATCCTTAAGGGACGGAAAATCATTTATGAAAAAAAATTATTTACTTGTAGTAATAACTGTTCTTTTCTCGGTTGGCATTGTAAATGCGCAATCAAAAAATTACTGGAGCGGAGAGGTTCGAACAAAAGAATCTTATCTCTACGGCAGAATTGAAGTAAGAATGAAATCCGCCGATGCGAGCGGCGTTACCTCAACATTGTTTACCTACAATACAAGCTCAAGCATTTATAATGAAATTGATATTGAAATAATGGGCAAAGATCACAACGAGGTTCAGTATACAACTTTTACTCCGGATCAATCCGGCGTTAACTACAAGCAGACGGTTAGCTTTAATCCTCATGCCGCTTTCCACGTTTATGCCATTGAGTGGACACCGGATTATGTAGCATGGTCTGTCGACGGATTTGAAATTCACAGGGACAACAGCGATCGCATTCAAGCGCTGTTTCTTCCTCAAGCAATTATGATGAATTTCTGGATGCCGAATTCCGTTGATTGGGCCGGAACTTTTAACGACAGCAGTCTTCCGCTTTATGCAATGTACGATTGGGTGAAGTACTATGAATATACGCCGGGAGTGAACAATAATTTCACTTTAAAATGGACTGACGATTTTAACACTTTCGATTCCAACCGATGGATCAAGTCCAGTTCAACCTTTGGCTCCAACCTATGCGATTTTCAACCGAATAATGTTTTGGTGAAAGACGGCTATCTGCTTTTATGTATGACTAAAGCCAATCAAACAGCTAGTCACGCCAGCCCAATAGATGATACCGATGTGGATGCGCCTTACCCGGTTAATGCATGGGCTTTTGGCGATCAGATGTTTGTGAATTTTTCGGAAGAAGTCGATCAAACTTCAGCGGAACAAATTTCTAATTACATTACCTTGTTAACACTTTCCAATCCAAATCTTCTTCCTTCAAAACGGAAAATTATGTTTGATGTTAAAGGCGCGTCTCCGGATAAGACATATCCCGCCGCGTTTATTGGAATAAAAGATTTATCTCCTGCTGCCAATACTTCAGCTTTGAGCAAATTCAATTTGCAGAGTGCGCATTCTCTGCCGCTGGTTATCGATATAGGAAATGATCAAAGCGCCGGCAACGGCGTACTAAGTGAACAAAAGTGGGATGAATCGAAAGAGTACGGTTCAATCGGCGGTACGGTTAAACAGGAGAGCGGAGTTGCAACTGCAGGCGAATACGCATCTCTTTGCCAAAACGGTTTAGATGGAATTACATTCTACCGCCATAGATTGCGCAACGGCTATTACAACGTCAAATTGTTTTTTACAGAGACGGAAAAGAAAAATGCCGGGGAACGTGTATTCGATGTTTACGTAAACGGAAACGAAAAAATTCACATGCTCGATATTTTCAAGGAATCAGGTTCGGCCAGTATTTTGGAAAAAGATATTAACGGGATCAGCATCGACGATAATATGCTGGAAATCTATTTCAAACCGGAAACGGGATTTCCAATCTTACACGGCGTTGTAATTGAAAAGGATTCGACGACTTCAGTAAATGAAAACGGGGCCGTGCCTAAAGAAATGGGATTACAATCTTTTCCCAACCCGTTTAATTATTCGACTAATATTCGATTCACGCTTCCTAAACAGACCGTGCTTAATATTTCCGTATATGATGTGCTTGGAAGAAAATGCGAAGAATTGACCTCCGGCAGATACGACGCCGGCGATCATGTAATAGAACTTGATGCGACCAAATTTTCGAGCGGCGTTTATTTTGTCGCTCTTAGTACACCCGAGATGGTTCTCACAAAAAAAATCATGTACTTAAAATAAATCCAATAGCTTATTTTTGATATGCGAATTTTGTTTATAGAATTAAATCCAGGCATTTGAAATAATTATCGTGTTAAATTCAACAGTTGTTCCGAAAGATAAAAACAAGTTCAAGCCGGCCGGCACCGGCATAGGTCCTTTGCAAAAAGAGAATCCCGCAGTTATTACTTGGAACCATGTGTGCGAAGAACATCCGTTCCCGGTGCTCATTGCAGATGCCGGGGATTTTTCAATTGTAAATGCAAACAAGGCAGCTTGCGCTTTTTACGGCTATATCAAAAAAAACTTTTTGAAACTAAAGCTTACGGATATAGATGCGGAGTCCAGGCAAAAATCTTATTTGCAGCTGTTAAAGGTTTACAAGCAGAAAAAATTTGTTGCTAAGCACAAATTAAAAAACGGGGAGGAAATAGAAGTTGAAGTATTCAACAGCACTTTTGCCGCTGGCGAGCGTACCTTTTTCTCTTTGGCAATTGTTAAGCTTGAACAAAAGCCGGAATCCGTTACAGAAAAAGAAAAGCAGCTTGAAGATTTAAAACTTAGGTTTTTGTCCACTTCGTCGCATGAGTTTAGAACTCCTCTCACAACCATCCTTACATCTTCGGAAGTATTGCTGATGATCGGCAGATCATTGAGCGAGGAAAAATTCGATGAATACATAATTCAAATTCAGAATGCCGTTATTTATATGACAAGCCTGCTCGATGATATTCTAACAATCAACAAAACCGAAACCGGTAAATGGAAATTTAGCCCGGGCAAAGTCGATCTGTTGGACTTTTGCAATAAGATGATCGAAGAAGCTCAAAACATTGCCGCGCCGAATCACACGTTTAAAATTTATTATGAATCGAAAAACAACCATGCTATTTTGGATAAGAAATTATTGCATCACATACTTTCCAATCTTTTGTCGAACGCGGTAAAGTATTCGCCGGACGGTGGCGAAATAACCATGAGGGTTAGAAATACAGAATCCGAAATCGAATTTATAATCTCCGATAACGGCATAGGCATTTCGAAAAAAGATCAGAATAAATTGTTCGAAACATTCTACCGCGGAGAGAACATTGGCAAAATAGAAGGCACAGGGTTGGGACTTTCTATTGTGAAAAGATGCGTCGAATCTCACGGAGGAAAAATCTCATTTAGAAGTAAGGTTAACAACGGTTCCGTTTTTACCGTTTCGCTGCCGCTTATGACGGTTATTTGACTGCGGCGCGGAATGCGATTGGAATCACAATTAAAAATTATTATACAATGAAAAGAATTTTAGTTATCGAGGACGAAAAACCCGTAAGGACCGGCATCAAAGATTTATTGGAAATTAAAAACTATTTGGTTGATGCGGCAGAAGGCGGAGAGGAAGGATTGAAACTGGCCAAAGAAAACGCTCCGGACCTGATAATCTGTGATATTAAAATGCCGAATATGGACGGGTATGAAGTTTTAAAAAAATTAAACAAGGATGAAGTGCTGGCTTCTGTGCCTTTTATATTTTTAACCGCAAAGACCGAGATGACGGATCTGCGTTACGGAATGAACCTGGGCGCAGACGATTATATCATAAAACCGTTTATGGCCGCAGACTTGTACAAAGCAATAGAAGTTCGGCTTAACAAAGTCGATTTGGCAAGAAAAAGCAATATCCAATCTCCCGTAGCCGCCGCTGCAGAAGTCGATCCTAAAAAAAATATGGACGAGCACTTATTTATCACCGACGGCAATAAACCGCAGTTTGTTAAAATACACGACATAGAATGCATTACAGCTTTTAATGAATACACCAACATATATCTCACAAACTCTAAAAAAGTTGTAATACGTAAATCATTAAGAGAATGGGAAGGCGTGTTGCCGGATACTATGTTTATTAGAATACATCGTTCTACAATAATCAATTTTGAACACGTTGACAGAGTTGAAAAATTTTACACAAGATCATACATGGTATATCTGAAAAACATTAAACAGCCATTTGTTATAAGCCAAAGATATCTTACCAAATTGAAAAAGAAGCTCTTCTTTTAAGCGCCTTTCAACGTTAAAAATTTGTCAATCTCACAGCTTAATTAGTGCGTTTACTGCATTTAATTTAACACGGGTTTTATCTTTATTTAACTTAGATAGTAGTAATATGGATTGGTTTATTCATCGTTAAATGAATTTAAAATATTTGCTGAAGCGCAGGCGTAAAACATAATCGGAATTTTTATGACGACACATAGCGGTAAAAATCAGGATTCATCAAATAATTATTTTTTGTCTATTACTATAATCGGCGTATTGTTCTTCATCTTCGGATTTGTAACATGGTTGAACGGCTCGTTAATTCCATTCTTAAAAATTGCATGCGAACTCAACCAGGTTGAAGCTTACTTGGTAACGCTTGCGTTCTATATCTCTTATACGGTAATGGCATTGCCAATGTCCGCGGTTCTGCAAAAAACAGGTTATAAGAACGGAATGGTGTTGGGATTAATAGCTATGTCCGCAGGCGCGCTAATATTTATTCCGGCTGCGCAAACTAGAACTTATGCGCTGTTCCTTCTTGGACTTTTTGTAATGGGCGGCGGATTAACAATTCTTCAAACCGCTTCCAATCCTTACATTGTTGTGCTTGGCCCCAAAGAAAGCGCGGCTGTAAGAATTAGTTTTATGGGGGTAGCGAATAAATTTGCCGGCATACTTAGTCCGCTGGTTTTTACCGCCATTATGCTGCACGGCATGGAAAAATTCAGCGATGTTAACCTTAGTCTTATGGACGCTTCTCAAAAAGCTGCGGCGTTTAATGAACTGGCTTCCAGATTAATACTTCCTTATGTAACAATGGCTGTTATACTTCTTCTTTTAGCTGCCATGGTAAAATTTTCTCCGTTACCGGAAATAGAAAGCGGCGAAGAAGACAGCATTAAAAGTAATGCAAATGCTAAGACCAACGTTATGCAATTTCCGCATCTTGTACTCGGCGCCGTTGCGCTCTTTTTCTATGTGGGAGTTGAAGTAATTGCCGGCGATACAATCGGAATGTACGGCAAAAATCTTGGAATCGAATTCTTTGGGAAACTAACATCATATACAATGGCTTTCATGGTTCTTGGTTATATGCTCGGCATCATCTCCATACCAAGATTTATCAAACAGGAAAAAGCTCTAATCTTTTCTGCAGTGTTAGGACTTGTATTCAGTTTTGGCGTGATATTAACTTCAACTAAAAGCGCCGGAATTTCAAGCGCGGTATTCGGATGGATGGGAATCCCTGCAATTCCGGATTCTGTATTTTTTCTTGCGCTACTTGGTTTAGCCAACGCAATGGTTTGGCCGGCGCTGTGGCCGTTAGCTTTGGAAGGACTTGGAAAGTTTACCAAGATTGGTTCTGCTATACTCATTATGGGAATTGCAGGCGGAGCTATTCTTCCGCCGTTGTACGGTGTGCTTTCAAGTAATTATTCACCGCAGAATTCGTATTTAATTCTTTTGCCGTCTTATTTATTTATTCTTTATTACTCGCTTATAGGCCATAAAAAACGTAAGTGGTAATAAAATAATTCGGCATATGATTTTTGGATGAGAATGTAAACAGTAAAAGAAAATTAAATTAGAAAGAAGTTAGAACAAAATGGTTCGTAAAAAAGCAACTAAGAAGTCGGGGGACAAAGGAAAGAAAAAAATGTATGAAGGTTTAAACGATAACAAAAATATAGAGAGCTTATCAAAAGTTGAGCAATACTATCTTTCAAATTCCGGTAAAAAAATAATTTATTCGCCCACTGAAAAAATACCGGTTATTCAAGTCAATAGTTTTCCCGAACTCGGGCGGTTAACGGCATTGAGGTTTATCGAGTGGGTTCAAAAAAATCCCGGCGGAGTAATTTCACTTCCCACCGGTAAAACGCCCGAACATTTTATTAAATGGACGGCTCTCTTTCTTAAAAACTGGGATAAGAAAGAGGTTATAGAAATATTTGAGCGGGTAGGAATTGACCGCTCGATTGTTCCGGACATGCGGAGTTTACGCTTTGTTCAGATTGACGAGTTTTATCCCATCGATTCGTTTCAGCATAACAGCTTTTATTATTACATACAAAAATTCTATTTCCAAAATTTTAATCTCGATCCTGCCAAGGCGCTTCTTATAAATATAAATGAAATAGGCACAGCCGAAGATCTTCCGCTTAACCAGGTCTTCCCGGAAAAAGTTGTTGACCTTTCGCTTAGAACAAGATGGGCAAGCAACCGCCTGGAAAGAATTCAAAAAAGAACAATTGAGATTGTAGACGAGTTTTGCACCAACTATGAAAAGAAAATTAGAGAGATGGGCGGAATCGGTTTCTTCCTCGGCGGAATTGGGCCGGACGGACATATCGGTTTTAATATTCAAGGGAGCGACCATTTTTCTACAACGCGGCTTATCACTACTAATTATGAAACGCAGGCGGCAGCTTCCAGCGATCTTGGCGGAATCGAAATTGCGCGCAACAGACTTGTAATAACTATCGGTTTGGATACAATTGTTTACAACAAAGACGCCGTTGCAATAATTACCGCCGCGGGCGAGGCCAAAGCCAATATCGTTCGAGATTCTATTGAAAGCGCGGCGACAAATAAATATCCGGCAACGGTTTTGCAAAACTTACCAAACTCAAGATTTTACCTAACCCAAGGAGCTTCTCTTAGGTTAAAAGAACGCCGCTACGCCGACATGGAAAACGAAGAATCGCTTTCGCAATTCTCAATCGAAAGATCAATCATTAATCTGGCGGTGGAAAAACAAAAAGAAGTTACGGCATTATCGGATGAGGATTACAAGTCCGATAAGTTTGGAAAACTGATTCTAGAACGCACCGGGAAAAATGCCGCATCAATAAACGAATCGATTTGTAATTCCATATACGAACGCTTTATCAAGGGTATCTCTTTGGTAGAAAACGAAACGATTCTTCATACCGCGCCGCATCACGATGATATTATGCTCGGCTATCTTCCTTACATCGTTCATTTGGTAAGACAGGCAACAAACAATCATCACTTTGTAACATTAACCAGCGGATTTACGGCAGTTACAAATTCTTACATGCTCAACTTGATGGAAAATGTAAAAGAGCATCTGGCTAACGATGAATTTAAATCGCGGTTCTCGGATAAATATTTTGATCCGGCATTCCAGGTAGGAAAGAATAAAGATGTTAGTTTATTCCTGGATGGATTAGCTGCGCGAAGCCGGACAATGAAAAGAGAAGCCGCCGCAAGAAGAATGCTTCGCAACATAATAGAAATTTACGAAGAAGATAACCTTGTTTATCTGACGGACCGCGTTGAGGAATTGATAAACTATTTTAAAACTCAGTACCCGGGCAAGAAAGATATTCCGCACGTACAAAAGCTTAAAGGAATGTTGAGAGAGTGGGAAGAAGAAATTATCTGGGCGTATTTCGGTTTTAATAACGAGAACGTTTCTCACATGCGTCTCGGGTTTTACCAGGGCGAAATTTTTACCGAGAATCCTGAAATGAACCGCGACGTTCTTCCGGTATTGGAACTGCTGCGTAAAGTTAAACCGTCGGTAATTACTGTAGCGTTAGATCCTGAAGGAAGCGGACCGGATACTCATTACAAGGTGCTTCAGGCAGTTAGTGAAGCCCTTCGATTATACCAGAAGGAAGCCGATCTTTCCAAATTAAAAATTTGGGGATACCGGAATATTTGGTACCGCTTTCATCCCGCGGAGGCAAATATATATGTGCCAGTCAGTTTAAACTCTTTCGCAATTTTGGAAAATACATTTATGAACAGCTACGGCTCTCAAAAAGATGCCAGCTTTCCAAGCTATGAATACGATGGACCGTTTTATAGGTTAGCTCAAAATATTCAGGTAGACCAGTTCAGAACTATAAGATTATGTCTCGGCAAAGACTTCTTTATAAATCACCCGGTACCGCGTGTTAGGGCCACACACGGAATGGTGTATTTAAAAGAAATGACTCTTGAAGAGTTCTTCACCAAATCGATTGAGATAAAAAAACTCACTGAGAGTTTGTGAGAATAGTCGTCATGAAAATTTTAGTCGCAAAATTTAGAAGGTCAAAATATAAATATGAAATTTCCGGTTGAACAAAGGCAGTTATGAATTCTACCCAAGTAGTTTTAGGCATCGATATTGGCGGTACAAATACCGTTTTTGGTTTGGTTGACGAAAACGGCAAGACATATTATAAAAGAGAAATTCCAACCGAGGCGAATCTTCCCGCGGATCTTTTGTTTTTAAGATTGTTCAAAGCATTTAATTCGGATTTTAAAAATCTGCAACATGAACTTGAATTAGTAGGAATAGGAGTCGGCGCGCCGTCTGCAAATTTTTTTACCGGTACAATCGAGAATCCGAGTAATTTTAATTGGGGCCGAGTTAACGTAGTCAAAATAATTTCGGAATATTATTCTTTGCCGGCGCTTGTAACAAATGATGCAAACATAGCCGCAATCGGCGAGATGGTATACGGTACCGCCAAAGGGCTTGATAATTTTATTCTTATAACCCTTGGCACCGGGCTTGGGAGTGGCATTGTGGTAAACGGAGATGTTGTCTACGGCAGCGACGGGTTTGCCGGAGAGATAGGCCATACAATTGTAGAAGAGAACGGCCGTCATTGCAACTGCGGCAGAAAAGGATGCTTGGAAACTTATGTGTCTGCCAGCGGAATTTGCAGAACTGTCTTTGAGCTTCTCGCGGTGCATAACGATAAAAGCATATTAAGAGAATTCTCATTCGACAGTCTTACATCTAAACTTATTCAGCAGTCCGCAATGAGCGGAGACAAAATTGCAAATCTTGCTTTTGAAATAACCGGCGAAAAATTAGGCAAAGCATTGGCAAACAGCGTGGCTCATTTAAGTCCGGAAGCCATAATACTTTTTGGCGGCTTAGCGTTATCCGGAGATTTGCTAATTACCCCGGTGAAAAAACATTTGGAAGAAAATCTGTTATCGATATATAAAGGTAAAGTAAAAGTAATGACTTCCAGCTTAATGGAATCGGAAAATGCTGCGCTGCTTGGCGCTGCATCAATTATATGGAAGGAACTTGGCGGAGGTAAAACTCTCTCCAATTCAGAGTTAAAAACCAAAAACGCTAATTTGCATCAACTCAAATAATCTAGGAAAGATTATGTCAGCAAAAAAAGTTACGCTTGGAATTGAAATTGGTGGAATGAATACTTCCTTCGGATTGGTAGACACATCCGGCAATAGTTTTTTGGAAAGTAAAATTCCAACCAAACCGAACGAATCGCCGGAATCGTTGTTCGAGAGATTGTTTAAAAAATTTACAAAGATATACAAAGAAAATTCCGGCAAATACGAACTGCTTGGAATAGGAATTGGAGCGCCAAGCGCAAATTATTATAAAGGAACCGTAGAATACTCTTCCAATCTTAATTGGGTTTATGTTAACATAAAAGATATAGTAAGAAGATATTACGATCTGCCGATTGTAATTGCCAACGACGCAAATGCCGCGGCATTAGGTGAAATGAAATTCGGCGTTGCAAAGAGAATGAAAAATTTCATTCAGCTTACTTTGAGCCGCGGTTTTGGAAGCGGCATAGTTGTTAATGGAAATATTGTTTACGGAAGCGACGGCTTTGCGGGAGAGATTGGACATACTATAGTAGAGAAAAACGGTCGCTCTTGCGGATGCGGAAGAAGAGGATGTCTTGAAACCTATGTTTCTACCGGCGGACTAATCAGAACTTACTACGAGCTTCTTTCTAAGTCGAATGAAATTAGCGTGCTCAAAGAATTTCGCCCTAACGAACTTACATCGGATTTGATTTATAAAGCCGCGAGGAACGGAGATAAACTGGCAATTGCAGCTTTTGAGTACACAGGGCAAATATTAGGAGAAGCACTTGCAAATGTTGTAGCGTACCTTAGCCCGGAAGCAATAATCTTATCCGAAGGAATTGCCGTGGCGGGAGATCTGTTGCTTACCCCCACAAAAGAACACATGGAAAAAAATATGTTGAATCTGTTCAAAGGTAAAGTTGAAATATTACTTTCCGGCCTGGTGAAAGGCAACGTGGCAATTCTTGGAGCCAGCGCATTAATATGGCATGAAATACATAAAGAAACCAAAGCAAGCGGAAGGAATTAATTGTTGGCCGCAACGATTGATCTTTGATTTATACCATTTGGAGATAAATTGAAAAAATTTTTTATAATTAGTTTAGCTGCTTTGTTAATTACCGGTAATTGTTATTCGCAGGGCATAGAAGGATATGAATATATTTCTCCGGTGCCGAACTCTATGCTCGTGTCTAAGAACACCAACCTGATAATTCGTTACGGCGGAAAAATAGACCGGCAGTCAATCGCTTTGCCAAACAGAATTAATGTCGTTGGAGAAGAAAGCGGTTTTCATTCTTATAATCTATTACTGTCCGATGATAACGCGACGCTTGTTTTAAATTTAGATGTGCCGTTTCTGCCGGATGAACAAGTTAATGTTGTTTTCGATACCGATATTAAGACAATCTCCGGGCAAACTTTACCTGCCATAAATTATTCATTCAAGATTTCGCCGATGATCGCGCCAGTTACAAGAGCGATAATTAAAGATGACGGCGAGGTAACGCTGAATAGTGAAAGTTCTCCTCTTCGTAAAACGGCGTCGATCGCTTCAGATTCAATTCCTTCGGACTTTCCTAAAATAAAAGTGAGTAATTCTGTTAATCCCACTGATGGTTATACTTTTATGACCACGGATGATATTATCCCGGGACTCGGTTATTATTTAATGATAATTAAAAATGACGGCACGCCGTTATGGTATAAAAAATTTGCCAATCATTATCCCACCGATTTCAGAATGCAGCCCAACGGCATGCTTTCGTACGCAGACATAAAAGAAGATTACTTCTTTGCTGGCGGAGGCGAATCTGTTTATAAAGTAATGGATTCAACTTATACGGTTGTTGACTCATTTAAAACAGGCAACGGCTATGTTACCGATTCGCATGATTTTCAACTCTTGCCGAACGGCCACGCGCTGCTTATTTCTTACGACTTGCAGATGGTGGACATGAGCAAAATTGTACCCAATGGAAAACCCGGCGCTTATGTTGCCGGTTCTATAATTCAGGAATTGGACGCCGATAAGAATGTTGTTTTTCAATGGCGAACATGGGACTATATTCAAATCGACGAATCGTATTTTGATTTAACTCTTGCCGCTATGGATCCGATGCATGCAAATGCCGTTGATGTGGACATCGACGGTAATCTCCTTGTTTCATTCAGGAATATTAGTCAGATAATAAAAATCAACCGTCAAACCGGCGAGATAATGTGGCGTTTGGGAGGAAAGAAAAACCAGTTTACTTTTATTAACGAGCACGCGGAAAATGCGCCGCTTTATTTTTCACGGCCTCACGATATACGTTCGCTGTCCAACGGACACATAACTTTTTTTGATAATGGTCTCGATCATAAACCGGCTTATTCCCGCGCCGTAGAATATGAAATTGATACATTAAATAAAACCGCAACATTGGTTTGGGAATTTAAACATCCCAATAAGGTTTACGGAGCTACGCAGGGAGACGTGCAGAGATTACCTAACGGCAACACAATGATTGGCTGGGGGAGCGCAAGCAAAACAAATATTAATTGGCCGGCAGCAACGGAAGTTACTCCTTCCGGAGAAATTGTTTTCGAATTGATGTTCGAAAATAAAGGAATGTTGTCGTATCGCGCCTTGAAGTATCCGTGGAAGATGAACGCTAATACATCCCAAGTTACGGTGTATGAGTTGTGGAAAGGAAACGATTATACATTTAATAATGAATCCGACACCACTTATGCTTCGTTAAGATTAGATAACTTTTCTGGCTCGCCGTATAATTATGTCACTTTAACCTCCACGCAATTGGCCCCAGTGAATCCTCAGTTTACAGGGCAGGCTCCAATAGTTTTTAAAAAAAGAATTTATGTTGCAAGCGATCTTGTTGATATTAGCGGCAGCTTAAGTTTTAGAGCGGATAAAATTGCCGGGCAGTATGATCCAAATGAAATTGTCGTCTATCATCGTAACACAGAAGGACATGGTCTGTTTGAACCGTTAGGTACAACTTATAACCCGGTAACAAAAACTATCACCGCATCCATATCTGCATTTGGAGAATTTATTTTCGGTATCCCGCAGGGAAATTCGATTGCAAAAATACCAAAGCAATTAACCCCCGCAGATTCGTCATCGGTGAATCAAATTCTGCCGGTTAAATTCAGCTGGACTCCCAACGGTTATGTTAATTCGTACCGCTTGCAAATAGCGGATAATCCCCAGTTTGCCAACAGTATTATAGATATAGACAGCGTTAAGACTTCTGTTTTTGTAATGAACAGTGTAAATCCAAAATCAACTTATTACTGGCATGTGCAATCGATAAATAACTCCGGTGCAAGCGGCTGGTCGCCCACTTTTTCATTTCACACAACGGCGCCGTTTATAAAAGTAATATCTCCAAACGGTGGCGAAAAAATTCAAAGAGGACTTCCGTTCTATATAAAATGGGAAGGTAATATAGATGATTCCGTTACGGTTGAATTGTATAAAGCCGGACAGTTCTTTCAAACTCTGGATACAACCGTCAGCTCCGGTGTATATAGCTGGATGCCGAGCGTAAAATTACAAACCGGAACGGATTATGCAATCGAGATAAAAAGTTTAAAAGAAAAAACATTGTTTGATCTTAGCGATTCTGATTTTGAAATAATTGATACAACAACCACTAGTGTAGCGAATCAATTCAATTCTTTGCCTCTTAAATATAACCTGGAGCAAAATTATCCCAATCCATTCAATCCAACAACGCAGATAAGATATTCTATAGCCAATGCCGGCATAGTTGCTCTTACAATTTTCGATGTTCTGGGAAGGCAAGTTGAAAAATTGTTCGAGGGCTACCGCGCAGCCGGTGTTTATACCGTCAATTTTGATGCGTCGCGTTTCTCTTCGGGAATTTACTTCTATAGAATAGAATGCAATTCGTTCTCAAAGGTTAGAAAGATGCAGTTAATAAAATAACCCTTAATGAAAATGCTGGTCCAGGAATTTAGTCACTCTTAATAATTAAATACTTTTTCAAGGAAAAGATTATGTGTAAAATAATTACAAGGAAAAGAATAACATTTCACTCCTTATTATGGTTTACACTGATTGTTATTTTCGGCAGTTCGGCTCTATTTGCGGGAACAACCGGTAAGATAGCAGGCCGCATTCTTGACGCGGAAACAAAAGAAGCTGTAATAGGCGCCAGTGTAATGATAAAAGGAACAAACATGGGCGCAGCCACAGATGTTGAAGGGGATTACTACATCAATAATTTATCCCCCGGCAGGTATACATTAATTATAACCTCGGTTGGATATAATAAGGTAGTTGTAGAAAATGTTGTGGTTAATATCGATTTAACAACCCGCATAAATGCCAATTTAACATCAACGGCGGTGAGTGTTGGCGAAGTTGTTGTGCAGGCAAAGCGCCCGATGATTACAAAAGATTTAACTGCTTCCAGCGCAATTGTATCGTCGGAAGAAATAAAGCTGATGCCCGTGGAAAATATTCACCAGGTAATTAACCTGCAGGCCGGTGTTGTTGACGGACACTTCCGCGGAGGCAGAGCCGGCGAAGTATCATACCTGGTAGACGGTGTATCGGTTACCGACGTGTTCAGCGGAGATATGTCTGTTGAAGTTGAAAACAGCGCCGTGCGGGAAATGGAAGTTATCAGCGGAACATTTAACGCAGAGTACGGACAGGCAATGTCCGGCATTGTAAATATTGTAACCAAGGACGGCAGCAGTAAATACGAAGGCAATGTATCTGCTTACCTTGGAAATTATTATACAAGGCACACCGATATTTTTGAGCACATGGATAAAATCAATCCATTAAAGAATGTTGACGCACAGGTAACCTTGAGCGGACCGACAAAGATTTTGGATAATCTTACTTTTTTCATGACGGGCAGATATTATAGAAATGACGGATACGAGTACGGACAAAAAATTTACAACACAACGGATAACCGCCCGGTATTTCCGAATCCCCAAAATCAAAATGTGTGGATAGACAGTCCTTCGGGCGACGGTTCCTGGGTAGCCATGAATCCCAACATCAAAAAATCTTTTATGGCAAAAATAACTTACGGCTTTTCCGATTGGAAATTCAGTTACAGCTTTTCCTGGGATGATAACTGGAATAAATATTACAACCACGCCTACAAGTGGACGCCCGACGCGATCAAAAATAATTATAGAACAAACAACGTAAACAATCTGCAAATTTCTTATTTGCCAAGCCAGAGTACGTTTATATCTTTAAAGTTTTCATCAAATTTGTACAAGTACTGGGGTTATCTGTATCAAGACGAGTATGATTCCCGTTACGTAGATCCCACACAAGGTACGCCTTACTCCAGCTATACCTTTAATCAAGGCGGAAATGAATATGATAGGTACAGCCGTTACACATATACAAACCTTGCCCAGTTCTCAATTGAGTCGCAGGTGAACAAACATCATAAGGTTAAATTGGGTAGCGAGCTAAGATTGCATGAACTATTCGACAGCTACAAAGAAATAAGAAATTTAACGGAAGGACAATTGGACTCGACTGGCGCGGCAATTTTTACTTTAGGTTATTCGGAGCCGAATACAAAATACAATCAAACTTATATACGCAGGCCGTACGAATTCTCCGCTTATATCCAGGACAAGATGGAATACGACATAATGATTATCAATGCCGGCATTCGTTTCGACTATTTCAATCCCAATACAACTTTGCCTGTAGATATAAGAAATCCATTGGCAAATCCTAATTTTCCGCACGCAAACGAGTGGAGAGCAGCAGCAACAGATTATCAAGTTAGTCCGCGGTTCGGAGTTTCATTCCCAATTTCGGATAAAGGCGCAATTCACTTTTCCTATGGTCACTTTTTCCAGATACCATCGTTCAGCAACCTGTACAGCAATTACAAATATTTAATCGATCAGACTACATCGTTGTCGTCAACGGTAGGCAACCCGGAACTTAAAGCGCAGAAGACGGTAAAGTATGAACTCGGATTGCAGCAAGTTCTCTTTCCCGATGTTTCTATAGATGTTTCTTTCTACTACAGCGACATAAGAAATCTCTTGGGAATGGAAATTCTTAAAACTTACGAAGGATTCTTATTCGGCAGGTTTATAAACAGGGACTACGGAAACGTAAAGGGATTGGTCTTAACTCTCGATAAACGCTTTGCTGATTTCTTCTCCGCCAAGATTGATTATACCTACCAGATTGCACAAGGCAACGCGTCGGACCCGATGCAGAATTTTTACAACAATCAAGCCGATCCACCGGTAGAGGCAAATAAAAAAGTTGTTCCGCTCGATTGGGATCAGACGCACACGCTAAATATTTCCGTGACCGTCGGCGATCCTTCGGATTGGACTGCAGGTTTAATTATGAGCTACGGCAGCGGCGATCCTTATACCGTAGAACCGCGTTACACAAACGGACTTCGATTTGAAAATCAAGGACGAAAACCAAGTACGCTAAACGTCGACTTGAAAGCGAATAAAGTATTTAAAGTTTTTGGAATAGACGTAAACACATTCTTGCTTGTGTATAATCTGTTCGACATAAAGAACGAGTACGGAGTCAGCGCTTCGACCGGCAGAGCGGGAGTAGATTTGGATACTCAATTTGCGGGAACAATAATTGGCGCGAATACAATAGAGCAGTTTCTAAAAAATCCGGCAGATTATTCCGCGCCGCGAAGAATAAGCGTTGGTGTGAATGTTAACTTCTAAAAGTACAGTGAAGATTTTATAAAACGGAGTTTCTAATGAAGAAAAAAGTATTTATTCTAATTTCATTCTTCCTTGTTGTAAACGTTCTGCATGCTCAATCGGAAGAGCAGCGGCAGAAATATTTGCAGGAACCTTTTGGTGATAAAACATATAGGAAGAAAGGTATTCTTGACGGAAACCTGGTTCGAACATTATTTTCCAATGATGGCCAACTTGGCACCTGGCCGGATCGCCCTTCCGGTGAGTGGCCCAAAGGAACCGGGCACAATTATATAGACGGCTGTACGCCGATTGTCTCTGCGGCGGTTGTTGCCCCGGGCAATGGACAGGTAGTTCATCCGGCACAGACATCATACAGAGAACAAGTAGATTTTAATCCGACGACCGGTGAATTGTGGGTAATGGAACCGCTACCTGGTTATGCTGCGGCAAGCTCGGAAGAACCTGCATTAAGTACAAAACCAAAGACCTGGCCGAGCACCTGGCCAACGTCTTTGATGAATATTGATGCGAGCTGGAACGGTTACTGGTACGGATATTTTGGCCGAGGCGTTCAAAATGCCGATCTTGAAACTTACTATGTAATGGATGACTCGCGCGATCAAGAATTCTGGCGTATGCCTTATTCATATGTTCCTGTTGCCGCTCAACAGGATCGAGGCGGATTAGGCATTAGAGAAGAGGTGCGTGGTTTTCAATGGTCTCATGTGTTGGCGGAAGATATAATATTTTTCCATTATGATATAGTCAACCTGGCCGATATCAGTTACGATACAACTTACTTTGGATTTTACTGCGACACCGGAGTGGGCGGCGTTGATGACGGCGGCGATGACTGCGCATCCTACAACACCAAACTTGATATTGCTTATGCTTACGATGCCGACGGCGTTGCCCCTCCCGGTAACTGGAAAACCGGTTATGTGGGTTATGCATTTTTGGAATCTCCCGGCAACGGATTTGACGGCATCGATAACGACGAAGACGGAATGGTTGATGAAAGAAGAGACGATAATATAGATAATGATCACGATTGGGTGCCTTATACGGATTTGAATCACAATGGCAAATGGGATCCTGGCGAACCGCTGAACGATGATCTTGGTAAAGACGGCGTTGGTCCTTACGATCCTCAATACAAAGGTCCGGATGAAGGCGAAGGCGATGGAGTTCCCACACACGGCGAACCCAACTTTGATGAAACCGATAAAGATGAATCCGATCAAATCGGTTTAACAAGCTTGGTAATTGAAAGACTTTCCAACACCGGACCGAACGCCATCTGGCCAAAGAACGATGAAGCTGTATGGAAGAAATTTAATTACGGAACGTTCGATACATCCTTAACAAAATCAAATATACAAATACTGTTCGGTTCGGGTCCGTTTCCTTTGAAGCATGATTTAAGAGAAAGGTTTTCTACGGCTTTGGTTTTAGGTTCGGACTACGAGGATATGTTGTTTAATAAAGAAACGGTACAGGCAATTTATAATGCAAATTATAATTTCTCCAAACCTCCGTTGAAGCCAACCTTAACCGCGGTAGCCGGCGATAAAAAAGTATATCTCCATTGGAATGATGTAGCCGAAAAATCGTACGACAACTTTTTACGTAAATTCGATTTTGAAGGCTATCTATTATATAGAAGCCAAGAGCCGGAATTCAACGACATTAAAGTTATTACCGACTCGAAGGGTGAAACAAAATATTGGAAACCGATTGCCCAGTTTGATTTGAAAGACGGTATTACAGGTCCGGACCCTATCGGAATAAACGGCGCCCACTTTTGGAGAGGAAACGATTCCGGCTTACAACATTCGTACGTAGATACAACGGTTACCAACGGCTCAACTTATTATTATGCTTTGGTTGCTTACGATCAAGGCGATCCGAATTATGGTACGAAAGGATTGATACCAACCGAAAATACAAAAATAATAACGCAGGATTTTTCCGGTTCGGTAACATTTGTCGATATAAACTGCGCGGTAGTAAAGCCAAATGCGCCGGTAGCCGGTTATGTAGCTCCGCAAATATCGGGTGACCTAACAAAAGTAGCGCAGGGAATCGGAACGGGTAAAATTAATTTAGTGGTGCTAAGTCCAAATGAAATTGCAGACGGCGCAACTTACAAAGTTAATTTCTTATCGAGCGGAACGAGTTCGAGATACAAGACAACTCAATGTTCAATTACAAAAAGTATAAACGGTACAGAAACAACTGCAATTGCAACTATAGATTCGTCAAACTTTGGAAGCGAAAACTTTACTTCGCCGTTCGACGGCATTGTGGTATCTGTCTCCAATGATACAACGGGAGTAATAAAATCTCAGGGATGGGTAAAAGGATATTCAAATGTTGACATGGCGGTAGTTCCCGATGCGAGCTCTCCGACCAGGAATATTGCATGGCCTTCGGATTATGAAATTGAATGGCTGCCGGAAGGACAAACCGTAAAAACACCTTTCACAAAGAAAGATATTCCGGTAAAGGTACGTAACATAACGCGGGGAGAAGACGTGCAAGCCGAACTGTTTGATAACGACAATAACGGTTTGTTTAACCTTGGAGATGACTTGGTAATAATCGAATATGAAAACGGTCAGTTCCGTTTAACCTGGAAAGTAGAATATAGGGTGCCGAGCGCACCGGTGTATGTAGCGCCTAAGCCGGGCGATATATACCGCTTTACAACTTCGAAACCGTTTTATCAAGGAGATTATTTCCAGTTTTCAACAAGCAGCGGAAAAGTTGACAAGAAGGCGGCTCAAAATTCTTTGAATAAAATAGCCGTGGTGCCGAATCCTTATATAAGCGCAAATGCCTGGGAAGTAAGAAACCTCAATCAGTCCGGCCGCGGCGAACGCCGTGTGGATTTTATTCATCTTCCGCAGACATGTACTATAAGAATTTATACGGTGTCGGGGCAATTAGTTAAGACGCTGGAAAAAGAAGGCGGTACAACGGATGGGACTTTATCCTGGAATCTAACCACCGAAGACGGAATGGATCTGGCTTACGGGCTGTATATCTTTCATGTAGATGCGCCGAATATTGGTTCGTTCATCGGCAAATTTGCGGTAATCAAATAGCGTTGGAGTGAATATGAAAAGAATAAAAATAATATTATTGATATTGATTGCATTCGGATCAATCAGCGCGCAAACCTATGTCTCGGATGTTTCTAAAAGAGGAACAACAGCCGCGCCGTTTCTAAACATAAGTCAGGGTGCAAGAGCTTCTGCAATGGGAAGCGCATTTGTAGCCGTTGCGGACGATCCCAGCGCTATATTTTGGAACCCTGCCGGTATAGCCAGAATTCCAAACGGCTCCGTGATATTCGACCATACAAATTGGATTGCGGACATTAATTATAATTATTTGGCCACTACTTACAACTTGGGAAATTTAGGAGCTGTTGGTATTAGCTTTCTTTCTTCGGCAATAGATGATATGCCGGTTAGAACAATTGAAAGTCCGGAAGGAACAGGAGAAACATTCGGTGTAACCGATGCGATGTTCTCCGTTGCCTACGCAATAAATTTAACCGACAATTTTGCAATCGGTTTTAATCCGAAATTTGTCATGCAGAAAATATGGCGAACATCGGCAACTGCAGTAGCAATCGATATGGGTGTAATTTACCGAACTCCGTTTGATGGAATAATGCTGGCTATGTCAATCTCCAACTTTGGAACTAAGATGAAGCTGGAGGGAACATCGGCATTGGTATTGTATGATCCTGATCCGAACAGCACAGGCAACAACGGCCAAATTCCGGCTTACCTTCAAACAGATGAATGGGAATTACCGCTAAACTTCAGAGTCGGTTTATCTTATGAACCGTTTAAAAATGAAATGCACAAATTACTTGTAGCAATTGATGCGTTGCACCCGGCGAATGATTACGAAAGCGTTAACGTCGGCGCAGAGTACGGATTTAGAGACGTGTTCTTTATAAGAGGAGGATATAAGTCATTATTCCTAAAAGATTCGGAAGAATCTTTTACTCTTGGAGCCGGAGTGAAACAAACATTTATCGGCAACGTTGCTATTAAGATAGATTACACTTACGGAGATTTCGGCAGACTTAAAAACTATCAGAAAATTTCGGTCGGTATAGACTTCTAGATAATAAATTAAAATAGTTGTACCTCCTTCAGGTCGTCTCATACTTTTTTGAGGCGACCTTTTTTTATATCATCATGAATTATTGAGGGCGATTAAAAATATATTCTTCGGCTTTCGTTAGAATTGAATCCATAAAATTTTTTCATCTGTTCGATTTCTACCAAAGAAAAAAACATATGAGTTAAAAACTTGTGTGAACCTGAATACTAAAAACGATATTTTGGGTATGGTAAACGCAAATAAGAATGTGCCGAGAAAAACAATCGAGGTAACTAAATGAAAAATTTATTTTTGTTGTTTTTATTTTTTGCTGCCCCGCTTTTTGCACAACAGAAAAATTATTTTCGCCCCCCGTCTGTACCCTTGATTACGCATGATCCGTATTTCAGCGTCTGGTCGTCCGCAGACCGGCTGACCGACCGCGAGACAACGCATTGGACCGGAGCTAATCAGCCAATGCATTGTATTGTACAAATCGATGGAACAGCATTTAGAGTTATGGGAGCGGCGCCTTCTTATCTAACGCCGCTTAAGCAAACTAATCTAACGGTGAACCCAACCCGCACAATCTATCAATTTGAAAACGATAAAATAAAGCTGGCTCTGACATTTATTAATCCCCTGCTGCCGGGCAATCTTGATGTGTTATCGAGACCGGTTACTTATATATGCTGGGATGTAAATAGCAAAGACGGCAAACTGCATGATGTTAAATTGTATTTTGATATCGGTGCCGAGATTGCTGTTGACAACACGGATCAAAAAGTAAAATGGGATTACACGTCAATCGGTAATTTGAAAGCAATGAAAGTCGGCAGCGGGGAACAAAAGATTCTTGGTAAGAGCGGAGACAATGTTCGCATCGATTGGGGTTACGCTTATTTGGCTGCGGCGGAAGATCAACAGCCGCTTATGTCGGTGAATAAAAGAAATATTTTACATAAAATGTTTGCTAAGGAAGGAAAACTCGCCGGGCCCGAAAAATATTCTGAACCGCGTGAATTGAAGGATGGAAATTATTCGCTGGGTGTAATGTTTGATCTTGGCGAAGTCGGCCAAGAGAAAGTTGATCGCTGGGTTATGGTGGCTTATGATGATATTAAAAGCATCCGGTATTTCGGTTCGGATTTAATTCCCTGGTGGAGACATAATTACAAAACCATGGAACAACTTCTGCTGCAATCGTCATTCGAGTACAATAAAATAAAAAGAGAGTGCGAAAAATTTGATAATGAATTAACTCATGATTTGAAATTTGCCGGGGGAGAAAAATATTCGAAAATGTGCGCTTTAGCATATCGCCAATGTTTTGCCGCGCATAAATTAACGGCGGATGATAACGGAATGCCTTTGATATTTCCCAAAGAAAATTTTAGTAACGGTTGCATCAGCACGGTTGATGTAATATACCCGGCTTCGCCGTTTTTTTTATTGTTCAGCCCGGCATTGACAAAGGCAATGCTTGAGCCGGTATTGGATTACGCCGCTTCCTCAAGATGGAAATTTCCGTTTGCACCACACGATTTGGGAACATATCCTTACGCAACGGGCCAAGTTTACGGCGGCGGTGAAAAATCCGAAGAAGATCAAATGCCGGTTGAAGAAACCGGAAATATGATTATAATGGTCACCGCACTTGCCAAAGTTGAAGGCAGCGCGGATTTTGCCAAAGCTCATTGGAATATTTTGGAGAAATGGGCAGATTACCTTTTAGCAAAAGGTTTTGATCCCGAAAACCAACTTTGCACAGATGATTTTGCAGGACATCTTGCGCATAATATTAATTTATCTGCCAAGACAATTATTGCTATTGCCGGTTACTCGGTTCTCTGCGATATGCTTGGAATGAAAGAGAAATCTTTAGTGCTTCGAATAACAGCGGAAGATATGGTGAAAGATTGGGTTAAACAATCCGATGACGGCGATCATACACGCCTCGCTTTCGATCGACCGGCAACATGGAGCCAAAAGTATAATCTTGTTTGGGATAAGATTTTGAATCTCAATTTATTTCCTGGGGCAATTGTTGAAAGGGAAATAAGTTATTATAAAAAAATGCAAGCCGAATTTGGTTTGCCTTTGGATAGCAGGGAACGTTATACAAAAAACGATTGGATAACATGGACCGCCTCGCTCGCCGATAATCAGAACGACTTTAAAACTTTGTTTAATCCCGTATACGGCTTTGCAGAAAATACTCCACAGAGAGTCCCGCTATCGGATTGGTATATTACGGATAACGCGTACCAATGCGCATTTCAAGCCCGGTCGGTTGTAGGCGGTTTTTTTATAAAGGTGCTAAGAGATAAAAACATTTGGAAAAAATGGGCCGGCAAAGGAACAGATGTTTCCGGCCACTGGGCGCCGTTGAAACTAAATTAAAATAGAAAGAAGTAAAAGCTTATAAATAAATTTTTCATGTCCGGCGGCAGTTCTTAATTCTGATTCATATTCTATTGCAGCTGCTTCACTTCAAAATGGTATTGACCGGAACCGATGTGCAGTATGGCTTTGCCGTTTACAATTGCGACAAATTTTATTTCCTTAATTGAATCAATTTGTTTTCCGCTCTCGTAAATATTTTCTTTTACCCCGGTCGGAAGAAAAATATCTGCCGTTGTATTAGCCGGCACTTGAACATCGAGAACAAAGGAACCGTTTTCCGTTTTCCATGAAGAAGATATTTCACCGTAAATCGAATGATAATCTGCTTTGGCAAATTTTAATTCTTTTGTTGGAAAGGGATTTACGATTATATTTTTATATCCCGGATTGTTCGGATCAATGTCAATTCCGGCTATGCTGGCATACATCCATTTCCCTACCGCGCCGTAAGCATAGTGGTTGAACGAATTCATACCCTCATCCTGAAAGGAATCATCCCCTTTAATACCATCCCACCTTTCCCAGATTGTTGTGGCTCCTTTAGTTACTGGGTAGAGCCATGAAGGATATGTTTTTCTAAAGAGCAGCATGTAAGCAAGATTGGAGTAGCCGTTTTCGGTAAGAACATTGCTTATACGCGAAGTGCCCAGAAAACCTGTTGTAATATGTCCGAATGATTCAACGTCTTCCGCCAAGCGTTTTGCCGCGCTCGCGATTAAATTTTCTGGAACCAGGTTGAAGTCCAAAGCCAAAGAGTACGCAGTTTGTGTATTCGATGCTAATCTTCCGGTTACAGTAATAAATTCTTTTTGAAAAGCATTTTTGATATTCTTCTTTAAATCGGCAAATTCATCGGCGTCTTTTTGTTTGCCGAGGACCGTTGCAATTTTTTGCATCAGGTCGGTTGAGTGATAAAAAAATGCTGTGCCTATCAAATCTTTATCCGTTGTCGCGCCGGGGTAATCGGCGCTGGTTGTTGCATAAGCAAGCCAGTCCCCGTAGCCAACATATTTTTTCCATATGTAAGAGTCTCCGGCGTTTTTCTTTAAGTAATTAATCCACCTTTTCATTGTTTCGTATTGTGTTTCCAAAATTCTTGTATCGCCGTAGTTTTGATAAACTGTCCAAGGTACAATAATATCGGCGTCGGCCCATCCGGCGGCTCCGCCTTCATCGCCTAAAATATTGGGAACAACATGCGGTATTCTTCCATCGGGCTGTTGATCAACTATGAAGTCCTTCATCCACTTGGAATAGAAAGAAGCAGCATCGACATTAAAACATGCAGTAGGTGCAAAAGCTTCCGCGTCGCCCGTCCAGCCCAATCTTTCATCACGCTGCGGGCAGTCTGTAGGGACATCCAAAAAATTGCCTCTTAATCCCCACTGAATATTTTTTTGCAGCCGGTTTATTAATGAATCGGAACATTCAAAATTTCCTGCTGGGGTCATATCGGAATGAATTACTTTCCCGGTGAGATCATTCAAAGAAATATCTCCTTTATAATCAGTCACGGCAACGTAACGAAATCCTTGAAAAGTGAAATGCGGCTCGAACGTTTCAATACCGAGGCCTTTAAAAATATATTCAACTTTTTGCTGGGCACGACGGAGGTTCGCCGTATAAATATTTCCTTTTTGATCCAGCACCTCCGCGTGTCGCAAGGTAATCTTATCGCCGGCGTTGCCTTTCAATTTGAATTGAATCCATCCAACCATGTTTTGACCCATATCGAATACCAAATCGCCGTTCGGGGTTCTAAATTTTTTTATGGGCTTGATGTTGTCTGTTATACGTACTGCGGGTCCTTCCGATGCTACTAAAATGTTATTGTCGTAATTTTTTTCAATAACTGTATTCCAGTCCCTATCGTTGTAACCGGGTTTATCCCATCCTTCTTTTTCAAGCCGGGCATCATAAATTTCTCCGTCGTAAATCTCGGACATTAAAATTGGTCCGGTCGCGGATTTCCATTCCGAATTTGAAGCGACTACTTCCGAAGAGCCGTCTTTATATTCAATATTAATTTGAAGAAGCAAGCCAACTTTGTCGCCGTAATTATTTTTTTTGAAATCCCATTTTAACGGACCTTTATACCAGCCGTCACCAAGAATTACACCCAATGCATTCTTACCCGCTGCTAGATTTCGAGTTATGTCGTAAACCTGGTATTGAAGACGTTTGTTGTAGCTTGTCCATCCCGGCGTAAATAATTGATCGCTAACCTTGCTGCCATTAATATGAAATTCATATAATCCATGACTGGTAACATACGCTCGTGCAGATTTAATTGGTTTTTTAGTTTCAAATTCGTGCCGAAGGAATGGACACGGATTATAACTTACATCGTCAATCTTTAATTGTGGCTCAATCCATTTTGCCTGCCAGTCTTGCGTGTTCAGAAGGCCCATTTCCCAAAACGACGGTCTACTCCATCCGGATACACTTTCGTCTGTTCCCCAAACCTTTACCTGCCAGTACACTCGCTGCCCGGATTTTAAAGCAGCGCCGCCGTAAACTACCTGGTTGGATTGATCGGATATTTTTTTGCCGCTATCCCATAAAAGTTTTTTGCCTTTAACCAAATCTCTTTCCGATTCTGCCGCACGAACCTGATATGCTTGCTGTAAAAAATTTCTTTTAGCGGTGGTAATTTCCCAGCTTAATCGCGGCTGCGCATCACCAATACCTATAGGATTGATTTTGTATTCGGTTCTTAAGTTGGTTGCTTCCGGTCGAAATGATGCATTAACCGTCTGCGGGAAAAATCCCGACATCAAAAATGTAGCAAATAAAAATCCGCAACCAGCAAATAGATAAGATAATTTTTTCATTCTTAGCATGGTATGTATCCAATTTTTCGATTCATTTGTAAAATAGAGTTATCATGTAGAACTAGGATTGTTGTACAACTCTATAATCTTTTACTACAATTTTACGAAATAGCTTTTTAATAATTACAAGTGATGGAAAGAAAGATATGCATCGCAATTAAAAATTTATGTACATGGTGGATACATGATTACCCAATGGCCGTAAATTGCTAATGAAATGATGATTGCTTGTTGTAGAAAAACAACCTGTATAAAATGAAGAGCGGAATGAATTACGGCGGCTTAAAAAAAATCATGGACAGTTGCATCATTAAATTTCACCAAGATATTTGAACGGCCTGTAAAGCTAAACCTCCTAAATGATTAGAGTTGGCTACAAATGTGTTGGATATATTTCAATTAATGGTTTGGGTATTGCGCCAAATGCATGCAGCTTTTGTCAAAGGAGAGTTAGTTAGGTACTCATAATAAAAAGTTGAAAAAGAAGGGAATTTTAGGGAATCAAAAACATTCACAACTTTATCGAAAAAAAACGAAAATTAATTGCAAGTACTCGTAAAATAATTTATGTTTATGCCTAATTAAGGAGTATGGTGTCTGTGTTACAGCTTAGACAGCAAAAAATACTTGAATCTCTTGCTGGTAAAGAAAGCGTTTCGGTTATTGAATTAAGTAAAATGTTAGATGTTACCGAAGTTACAATTAGATCCGATCTAACCAGTCTGGCCGAGAAAGGAAAAATAACTAGAACTCACGGCGGCGCTCGGCTTTTGGAAGAAAGAGTAAGGCAGGAATACACGTTTCAAACAAGAAAGAGTTTGAATTCTTCGGTCAAGCAGAAAATTGGTGAAGCCGCTGCCTCTTTAGTAAACTCATCGGATTCGATTCTTCTTGATTCAAGTACGACAGTTCTCGCGTTAGCCCAGTCTCTCAGAAATAAAAATGAAGTTAATGAAGTTAAGGACGTTACAGTTATTCCAACAGGAATTTGGACAGCACTCGAATTGATGGGCTGTTTAAATATTAACGTGTTAATGCCGTGCGGCTATTTACGACATACAACAGGGTCAATCACAGGTTTACCAACTCAGGATTTTTTCAACGGGTTAATTATTCAAAAAGCATTTCTTGGCGCCTGGGGAATCTCGTTTGAAAACGGATTAACCGATAATCACCTTCTTGAAATTGATCTTAAGAAAAAAGTCATAGAAAAAGTAAAAGAAATTATCGTTCTTGCCGACGGGAGTAAATTCTATCAATCCGGTCTTGCAAGTTATGCATCGATGACGCGGGTATCAAAAATTATTACCGATGAATCGGCTCCGATAAGCGAACTGAAAAAAATTGAGAATCTTGGAATTGAAGTAGTAATTGCTAAGTAAGAAATGGCATGATGAATTTCTAAAACTAGTTGCTTTTAAAGAGGAGCGATCGATGAAAATATTTTTAATCCTTTGGCAAATTAATTGAATACCAAAGAAACCTGCGGATGCAGCAGTAAGCCGTACGATTTTTCAAGCCGGGAGTTTGTAGATATAATTGTTAAAGAGGTTCAAAACTTTTTAAGCAAAAATTCCTTGCCGATTTCAGATGAATCGAAAAACGGATTTCCTCTTATTCCGTTGGGCGTTTCCAACCGGCATATTCATTTAACAGAAAATACATTTCATAAATTATTCGGGCAGAATGCCGTGTTTGAACAGATGCGTCCGCTGTATCAGCCGGGAGAATTTGCCTCGAAACATACGTTAACAGTGGTGGGACCAAAACTTAGAAGTATTCCAAGCGTGCGCATACTGGGCCCGCTGCGCAAATACGATCAGGTGGAAATCTCATTGACCGACGCAATTTTTCTTGGCATAGATCCACCGGTTGTAAATTCGGGGTCGTTGGAATCCGCTTCTCCGCTTACGCTTGTCGGCCCGAACGGCTCGGTGTATATCGAAAAATGCGCAATTGTTGCCAACCGTCACATTCATATGACCAACAGGGACTCCGCGCTATTCGGTGTTAAGAACGGAGACTATTGCAAGGTTAGAGTTGGCGGGGAGAAAAGTACAATCTTCGAAAATGTTTTGATTCGAACAAACGATAACTGGTTACTGCAAATCCACTTGGATACCGACGACGCAAATGCGGCAAACATTCGTGAAGAAACATTTGTAGAATTTATGGGCAAGATGTAAAAGTTATGAAACTTGGAATCGTTATAGGAAAAGTTATCTCAACAAGAAAAAATGGAAACGTGGAAGGATTAAAAATTCTTGTTGTAAATTATCTTAACGAAAATATGGAAAGCACAAATACAACCGCAGCGTGTATCGATACTGTGAACGCCGGCGAAGGTGATATTGTTCTGCTTTGTTCGTCTTCTTCGGCAAGATTAACCGCAATGACAAAAAATGTTGCAACGGATAATACGATTGTCGGGATAGTAGATTCGGTTTCTTCCGGGAATAAATATCTCTACAGAAAAAATAAAGGCACCGGCGAACAAGATTGAAAATATTTCCCTGGTACAATAGCAGCTGCCGGGACGAGAAATTTATTTGAGAAAAAATTAATAATGATTTATAAAACAAAATAAACTTAGAGGAGAAAAAATGTCGAAAGGTGTAGCATTAGGATTTGTGGAAACGCGCGGCAATACCGGCGCAATTCACGCAATAGACGCCATGATGAAAACCGCTAACGTTGAATTTGTAAAGCGGGTTGAGATCGGCGGCGCTTATGTAACTGCGCTTGTAAGAGGAGAAGTCGGCGCAGTGCGCTCATCTGTGGAAGCCGGCGCGGACGCAGCGGCAAGAGTCGGAGAACTAGTATGCACAAACGTTATTCCTTCGGCCCACGAAGAAGTCTTTGAATTAATCGGCGTTGAAAAATAGGAGAAATGAAATGATAGACGCATTGGGAATTATAGAAACACTTGGCTTCACCGCCGGGGTTCAAGCTGCAGATGCAGCGGTAAAATCAGCAAACGTAAAATTAGGCAAGTGGGTTAAAGTCGGCGGCGGAAGAGTAAGCATTATTATTCGTGGCGACGTAGCGGCGGTTAAAGCTGCGGTCGAAGCCGGAGTCCAAGCCGCTTCGAATATCGGAAATGTTCAGTCGGAAGTAATTATTCCGAGACCGTCTGATAAACTTCTGCCTAAATTTCCGCTCGAACCTATGAGATCGGAAAAGAAGCAAACTAAATAATCGGTAGAGGAGTAGAGTGGATATTAACGAAGATCAATTGAAAGATTTGGTTGAAAGTGTTGTTCGCCGGGTGATTGCACAAACTTCTGAAAATGCTTTCCAAGCGGCATCTTCGGATAAAGGCGATTGGGGCGTGTTCGACGATATGAATGACGCGGTTGAAGCGGCTTACGAAGCTTTTCTTCTTTATAAAGAAAGAAGCATTCAGTGTAAGAGAAAAATTACGGATGCTGTTAGACAAATGGCACTTGATCATAAAGAAGAATTGGCCAAGATGACGGTTGAAGAAACAAAAATGGGCCGTGTTGATCATAAAATTTCCAAGTTTATTAATGCGGCAAAGAATAGTCCCGGCGTAGAATATCTTCAGCCTCAGGCATGGTCGGGTAAAAATGGTTTGGCTCTCGATGAATACGCGCCCTTTGGAGTAATCGGAAATATTACGCCGAGCACCCATCCCGGCCCAACTATGATAAACAATATCATAATTCAACTTGCCGGCGGAAATACGATTGCTTTCAACCCCCATCCTTCCGCAAAAAAAGTAAACGCAAAGGTTATTCATCTCGCCAATAAATACATGGTTGAAGCGGGAGCCCCGATGAATTTGGTAACCTGCGTTAAAGAACCGACACTCGAGACGGCAAAAATTCTTTTCGGTCATAAACATGTTGAACTTCTTTCTGTAACAGGTGGGCCGCAGATGGTTGAGATGGCAATGGGTTATCCAAAAAAAGTTATTGCCGCCGGCCCTGGAAATCCGCCTGTGCTTATTGACGAAACTGCCAATCTAAGTCTGGCCGCTTCGGAAATTACGATGAGCGCAAGCTACGATAACAACATTTTATGTATTGCCGAAAAGGAAATCTTTGTAGTGGAAAGTGTCTTCGAAAAATTTATGCATGAAATGGAAAAAGCCGGGAATGTAAGATTAACAACGCACGAGATGAATAAACTTGCCGAGAAAGCTTTGCAGCAATCCGGCAAACATTGGCTTATTAATCGCGATCATGTTGGAAAAAGCGCGGCGATGCTGGGCAAATCAATCGGTTTGAATATTCCTGAAAATGTACCGCTGTTGTTTGGTGAGACGGATAGAAATCATCCGTGGGTTGTTGCCGAACAAATGACTTGCTGCATCCCGGTTGTTCGTGTTAAAAATTTTGAAGACGGTATCAACGCTTCATTAAAAGCCGAACACGGATTTAAACACACTGCGAGTATTTTCACTAAAGATATAAATAGAGCGACGCAATTTACAAGAACACTTGATTGCGATGTTCACACAATCAACGGCGGAACATTGCGCGGAGACGGCGGCGATTTGGGCGAGGGATATTTCTCTCACACAATTGCAACGCCTACCGGCGAAGGAATTTGTACGCCAATTCACTTTGTACGTAAACGCCGAATAATGACTCACGGCGCGTTAATGTTTGTATAAAAATTGAAAATCGAATTAAGGAGAAAATAAAATGGCAGTTAAAAATGCAATCGGAATCTTAGAAACAAAAGGATTTGCTCCATTGGTTATTGGCGCGGATGCTGCAGTTAAAGCAGCCAATGTAGAAATGGTCGAGTGGAGACAGGTTGGAAGCGGATACGTTTCTTTTGTAATTGAAGGTGATGTATCCGCTGTTCGTTCCGCGATGGATGCAGGTGTGGAAGCAGCATCAAGAGTTGGTGAGGTTCCTTCACAACTTGTAATACCTA
>DAIEQA010000175.1:0-15109 GCA_027348115.1 Ignavibacteriales bacterium | reverse complement strand
CTCTTATTGTACCATTTTTCGTTATAAATGATATTTGGAGAAACACTAAAGTAGCCGATCTTTGGAGACGCGTTAATAGTAATGTTGTGCTGGAAGCCGCCGTGAATGTTTAACTGTCCGCCGATTTTGTTCCTGTTGTTTAAAAATTGTCCCGTGTACGAGTATCCGATAAGATCATACCACTTTTGATTTGTTATCGATTCGGCATCATCGCTTCGGAAAGGATACGTAATTGATTTTGTAAAGCTTACGTTTGGAAGAGTCTCATAAATATTGCCGCTGCTAAGATCCTGCGTCCGGCTGTAATTTAAAGTAAGACTGCTTCCGGATTCATCCCATCTTTTACTAAACGACGCGTTTGAAATAATATTCTGGGAAAGAAGATCGTTATAGCTTATACTGTTGTTATTAAAATAATTTTTGGAAGAAACGAATTGCAGATTGATATCCAATCTCATCGTCGGGTCAATTTGCTGATTATGATACCATGAAAGATTATAATCTTTGCTTTCCGTATAAGTCGGATCGCCCGGCTGGCCTATGTGAAGATTAGAATATGCCGCAGTAAAGGCCCCGGAAAAATCGTACCGCTTAGCGTAACGAATTCTATTATGCAATCCGAATCCGCCTTTCAAATAAAAATCGGCGGTAAGGGTTTCATCAAAGTAATCGTTGGGCGCCCAAAAGTAACCGAAATTTCTAAAAAACTGTCCGCGTCTCGGATCCTGCCCGTAGGTTGGAATAATTATACCGCTGCGTCTGCCTGTTTCATTCGGAAATACTGCGAACGGAAGAGGTATTGGGAAGGGCACACCCCCGATATACATAAAAATCCACCGTGCTACAATTTGATCTTTCTGGGTTACCTTCATTTCGCTCGCGGTAAAGTAAGTATCGGGCGTGTCTTTTTCGCAAGTGGTAAACATTCCGTGCTGAATAAAGAAAGTTGATTTATCTACCTTTCTAACCTTTTCGCCTTCGTAGCGTTTATCCTGCTCTTTGTTTTTTGCGAGTGAAATAAAACCGCTTTGGTTTTTGAAATTATATTTTATTGTCGATCCTTCGTAATTTTCTTTTCCTTCGATAAGCTTAGGCGTCTGCTTTAATCTTACTTTTGCCGTGTCGGAAGTATCTGCAATACCGTAAGCTTCAAGATTGTTTGTCTCGTAATCGACAAATATTTTTCCGCTTTTAAGATCGGTATCCTTGTACTTGAGCTCCCCCTGGTTGTAGATAAACATTTTCTTGCTCTGAACATCGAAGATGAGAGAGTCGGCGGAGGAAGCGTAAACAACAGCGTCGATATCATACTTCTTTTTTGTTTTTATGGAATCGCGGGCTGCAAGAGAATCCGGGGAAATTTTGTCTGCGGGTCTGACTGAAATTAAAGTTGTATCGCGTTTAATCCCGGACTTTTCAAGAAGTCTTAACGGCTTGGCGGTCGTATCCTTCTGCTGGGCAAACAATGCCGGCACAATAAACAATAATATGAGAGAGAAAATACATTTCATTCTTCAATAAGAATTTTTCGGGTAACACAATAAAATTACGATTTATAATAAACAAGTGCCGACGCGCCTTTAATGCCGGCATCGTTTTTCAGCTTTGCCGTTTTTACTATCACTCTCGGCTGAAACGGTTTCAAACATCTTTCTTTACAGGCGGTCTGGGCAGATTCGTTCAATAGTTTTCCAAAACCGGAAATTCCTCCGCCGAGAATAAATGTTGTAATATCCAAAATGTTTACCGCGGCAGCGAGCGCGTAACCGAGCTTGGTGCCCGTGTCTATAATTACGCTTTGAGAAAAATCGCATCCTTCAATTGCAGCAACATTAATGAGTTTCGGCGTTAACAAATTGTAATCTCCGTTAATCATTTTGTAGAGCTTGGAATCTTTTCTTTCTTCCAGTTGCAGCTTTACGCGTTCAATTAAATAATTATTGCCTATATAAGCTTCTATGCAGCCGAGTGAGCCGCATTTGCATTGGCGTCCCATTGTATCAATTGAAACATGTCCCAATTCGCCCGCCCCGCCGGATTCACCTCGGTAAATTTTCTTATCGATTATAATACCGCTTCCCACGCCGGTTCCCAAAGTAATCATCACAAAATTTTTGAACTTACTGCCCGCGCCGTAAATTAATTCTCCAATCGCTGCAGCATTGGCATCGTTTTCCACAAAGACCTTACACTTGAATTCTTTTTTAAGAATGTCTCCAAGATGAATTCTTCCCCACCCGGGAAAATTCGGCGGGTTTTGCACCGTACCTTTTTTTAAGCTAATCACACCGGGAGCGCCGACGCCTATTCCAATTATCCGAATATCATCTGTCGTAATTTGCTTTACTCCTTTGATAATTTGCTTGGTCACCGCATCGGGTCCTTTTTCAGCTTTGCTGTCAATCGAAAGCTTCTTCAATATCTTTCCTTTGCGGTCAACAATACCGAGTTTTATTGTCGTTCCGCCGAGATCCACACCTACCGCCGCTTTTACCTTAGCCATTCTTTCCTCTAATTAAAAGTTTTATCAACAATTGTAATTCCATCCGGGTAGCGAATATTTCCTATTGGTGTGCCAAGCACAGGCCGAGCGATTAATTTCAGGTTCGATGTCGATCCTCTAATCCCGCCGATCTGAAGAAGAAGCGAAAGTATATCTTCAAGACTTTTATCTTTAAAAGATTTTGCGATGTCAAATTCAACTTTAATCGGAATTATAACAGTCTCTCCTTTACCGGGAACAAAAACCGGGTCGGTGATATTTCCCTTTACGGTTTCTTTATCGTTGATGTAAAGCCGCCAAGGGAATGATGCGATGCTTATATCCGTGCGCGGAAAGCCGCCGGAGCCGTCGTTAGGGTTTTTAGCTTCTATGTTAAGATTAAATGTTAGCGGAAGATTTCCTTTTGCCAAACCGGCAGTTAATCTTAACAGTTCTACGGGAGAAAAATCCCTGAGCGATTGTTTATCGGAGATTGTTACGTTTGCAACGCGGTAATCATTTGCAGATTGGATTCGGTATTTCAATCTCGAAACGTTTTGAACCGTTTGGATTACCGAGCAGCTGAAGAATAAAGGAACGATCAAAAAAATTAAAAATATTTTTCGCAATTTTTTATCGACTCCTCGATTTTTTGAATAATCATTTCTGCAACACGAAGCGCTTTCAAACCGTCTTTGCCGCTTACAACCGGCTGCTGGCCGTTGCTTATTGTCTGCACGAAAGATTCCAATTCTGTTTTAAGCGCGTTCACTTCTTTAAAGTCTGGTTGTTCGTAAACCACTACTTTCTTTTTATCGCCGATGCCCATTTCTCCAAAAGTTATGAAAGGAGTGGTGGGCATTTTATCCGGCGTGACCAATCTAAACACTTCCGAAACGCCGGTTTGAAAATCGAGAGAGATGTAGGCGTCTCTTTGGAACATTCTCATCTTTCTCATTTTCTTTTGAGAAATCCTGCTGGCCGTAACATTTGCGATAGCCCCATTTTCAAATTCGATGCGGGCGTTGGCAATATCAAGATTATCCGAAACAACAGCCACTCCGCTCGCGCTTACGTTTTTTACTTCGCTTTTTACAAGACTAAGAATTATATCAATGTCATGAATCATCAAATCAAGAACTACGGCAACGTCAGTACCTCTCGGATTAAACTGCGCCAAACGATCTGTTTGAATAAACAACGGGTTCAGCTTATAATTTTCGAGAGAAATCAATGCCGGGTTAAAGCGTTCAATATGACCAACCTGGAGAACAAGGTTTTCACGTTCGGCAATTTTAATCACTTCTTCGGCTTCCCATATTTGCGCGGTAATCGGCTTCTCGACAAATACATGTCTCTTATTCTCCAACGACTGTTTCACCAAATCGTAATGCGCGCTTGTTGTAGCAACAATATCAACAGCGTCTACATCATTAAGAAGAATTTCCATTTTGTCGTATTGCTTAACTCCGAATTCCTCTGCAACCTTTTTAGATTGCTGAGGATCCTTATCGTAAATTCCCACAAAGTCGCAGGAATCAATTTCCTTAAATAATTTTGTATGAATCTTTCCAAGATGCCCGGTTCCAATAACGCCGACTTTAATTTTCTTTTGAGAATTTTTCGTACTCATAACGCTCCGGTTTTGATTCGTTTATAACCGATAATTTTTTCGTAACCGCCTTTTTCCTGCGTCTGGTAATAAAGAAAAACGTTGTACTCGTTTTCAGTTTCGTAAAAGTTGCCTTCCAAAATTTCCCAGTTAATATTCTCCACCGAATTGCCATTTAAAAATCCGGTAACATAGGCGTAATCATATACGCCGCGTTTCAACGGTATTGTTAGATTCATCATGCCGTTATCGTCGTACATTTCGAAATCCGGAAGCACTTTCCAATCTGTGAAGGAGCCCACAAGGTAGATCGGATCTTTAACATCTTCCGGCGCTCGAAGCCGAAACACAACATTCATATAATCTGCACGAGTATTTTTAAAATCTTCCAAAATTGTTCCGCCGTGAATATCGTATGCTCGGCGCGTGAAAAGACTTGAAGTTTCGAACTCCCCTAATTTCGCCTCGACTGTAGGCGTATTATACTTTGAATAATTTCGCAGATCGGTTTCCCTGTACCTGTTGCCTGGACGAATATTACGCGCGGTAAAGGTAAACTTGTTTGCTGCATTCCACTCGTAATACCTATCATGATTAAAAAGTAACCTATCAATCACAATAGGGTAATCTATTTTTCGGTTCTGAACTATTTCCACCTTCAACACGTTCGCCGCAAAAAGCGTGTCCGGTAATGTAAATCCCGATGAAATTGAAATAGACCTTTGCAGGATAGAGGCCTGGGATATATCTCCCTGCAATCCTTCTTTATCAACGGAAAAGTTTAATTGAACAGAAGGTTTTACAACGTAAAATTTTCCGGAAGCATAAACCAGGTTTTTATTTTGCGAATCGACTATGAAAAATTTCCATTTCCCCGAAAAAGGGAACTGTACATTATTGTTTGGAAACTCTCCGCGGTAATGATATGATGCACCTTGAATATTTGACGGCACCCGGTCAAACATAATATTTCTTTCGGTGTCGTACATGGGATTTGCAAGAAAGGCGTTATCGTACGGCTGCCAGTTCGAATCGCAAAATTTGAAAACAATATTTAGATAAGGCATATAGCTCGACTGCAAGTCAAACTCTATAGTAATCTGCCCTTCACCCCCGTCGGTATTATCAATTAACGGAAAAGAAGTTTGATCTGCCGAAGAATAGACCCGCAGACTTTTAATTAAAAAGTCTTGTGCGGAAAGATCCCCGGTGAAAAGAAGAATTACAAAAAATATGAATAATGTTTTCGTACTGGTCAGAATATTTCTACGCATTTTATCGAATTGTAAGGAATAAATATTTTATAATTCTGATCCTCGCGTTTCGCATCGAGCAGGAGACCGTCGTCGAATGCTTCGACAAGTCTGCCGGTTTTGAATACTATTTCGTAAAAAGTGGGGTGTTCTCCCTTCTCTTTTCCGTAAACGACACCGTAATTCTCAAACATTGTAATATTCAGCGTCTTTTGCAGATACTGATTCCAATCTATCTTCATTTGAATCCTTAGTTTGATTGCGGATAGTTATTCTTTGCAAACACAATCAAAAAGTAGTTAAAAAAGGATTCTTTTACAATTTAGAAAGAATAGTATACTGTGAAAGAGAAAGCGGCAGCCGCTGAATTTTTAGCTGCCGCGTTAAAAATTTATTTTTGATCTACTTGAATATCACCGCCCGTCGTTTCAAGATTTAATGTAGGTCCGCCACCGTTAAATTCCGCGTCCACCCGGCTATGAGATACATGCATAGATTTTGAGTTGCCGAAGTTATTGTCTATTTCGCCGCCGGAAGTTTCCATGTGAGCTTTCGCTTTAAAATCGGAAGGCAATTTTACTTTAACTGAACCGCCGGAAGTCGAAGCTTCAAAGCCATGGTTTTGGCCGGAGTAGTTAATTTGAATGTCTCCGCCGGACGTTGATGCATCCAATTTACCGTCGGTAAGATCAATATCAATATCGCCGCCGGAAGTCTTAGCTTTGAGATCGCCTCGAACATTTTTGCAAATAATATCGCCCCCTGAAGTTGATATATCCATTTCACCTTTATGGCTGTTTAAATGAATATCCCCGCCGGAAGTCTCCACGTGTAGTTTACCGTTTAGATTATTTGTGTTAACATCGCCGCCGGAAGTGAAAAGTTTAAATCCTCCGGTAATATTGGAAACAGCAAGATCTCCGCCAGAACTTTCAAGATGAGTATTAAAATTTTTGGGAACGAATGCTTCAATACGGACGCTCATGTTTCCTCCCCAAAAATTCCAGAACGAACCTTTCTTCTCCGCAATTACTTTTACAACATCGTTATCCTGGTAGATATCAAATTTCATTTTATCTTCAGCTCGTTTATTCGCGAATATCTTTACGTACACTTCTGGCTTATCCCAGCTCTCAACTTTTACATCCGCCCCGCTGGCTTTAACGTAAAGATTTTGCCAATCCTTTACCTGGAAGGTTTTCTCTTTGATTAATCTCAAGCTATCCGCAAAAGAAATCGTGGCGCTAATCAACGATATTATCATTATTATCAAAAACTTGACATGCCACGAGTTATTGAATTTCCCGTTTTTCATCCTAACCTCCAATGTTTATGGTTTCTCTGCATGTTTAGACTCGGACAATTAAGAATTAGTTACACCGTGGGATTAAAATAAAAGAATAATTTTTCCAGGAACCGATATATGGTTAAATTCGTTATAAGGATAAAAAAATTAGAGCATAAGTTGATAAAATACTTCATCGTTTTTATCGGTTCGGGAATAGGCGGATTTTTCCGTTACTGGCTTTCGCCCACAATCAAAAATATTTCTCGCCCTATTTTCCTCTCGGCATTCTTATTATTAACATACTCGGCAGTTTTATTCTTGGGATGATGATTTTCGGATTGGACGAAAAAGAATTAATTAGCCCGTCATTAAAATTATTTATAGGGATAGGCCTTTGCGACGGGTTTACTACCTTTTCAACTTTTTCTCTTGAAACATTTAACTTGTTTAAAGACGGCCAGGTATTGTACGGATCAATAAATATTTTATTAAGCGTGTTCGTTTCTCTAACAGGAATTTACATTGCGTACTTAACAACGAGGTAAAAATGAAAATCGAAGGCGAAGCAAAATTACTTAGAATATTTGTGGGCGAGACTGATAAGCATTCTCATGTTCCGGTTTACGAAGTAATTGTTAATGAGGCAAGAAAACAAAATCTTGCCGGGGCTACGGTTTACAAAGGCATTATGGGTTACGGCGGCAACAGCAGAATACATAGGGCAAAATTTCTGGAAATGTCCGAGGACCTTCCGCTTGTAATCGAGATCGTTGACGAACAGAAAAAAATTGAATCCTTCATCCCTACAGTCGATAAAATATTCGAAGAGTCGAACTGCGGCGGATTGATCACTCTTGAAAAGGCAGAAATAATAAAATACACGGCTAATAAAAAATGAATATAAAATTCCTTTTACGTTTCCACCTGGTTGTCTTTTTTACCTTAATAATTTTCTCTCAGAATATTTCGGCACAGAACAATTACGATTTGCACCAGTTCTGGAACGAATCGTTAACATTTGCTCAGCAGCCCTTACACTGGCAAGGCGAAGATTGGCTTAAGCTCGGCATATCAACGGCGGCTACGGCAGCGGTAATGCAAGCCGATCAACCTATCAAAGATGCTGCGATGAAGGATCAATCGCATTTAAATTCTTTTCCCGTTAAGGCAGGAAAATTTTACGGCGAGATTTACCCCGCTGCTATTGTTGCCGGCGGATTTGGCCTTTACGGCTACCTTGCCGATAATCAACCATCAAAAAAAATTGCCTTCGAAACCGTTCAGACTGTACTTTACGCAGGCGCAATAACAACAATTTTAAAAATTGCAATCGGCCGGGCGCGTCCTTATACAGATAAAGGCATCGCAACTTTTCAACCGTTCAAACCTTTTAACGATGATTTTCATTCTTTCCCATCCGGACATGCAACGATGGCATTTTCACTTTCAACGGTGTTAGCAAATAATACAAATTCGCTACCTTTAAAAATTCTTGCCTATGTTCCTGCAATTGTAACTTGCGGTTCTCGTGTTTATCAAAACATGCATTGGACTTCGGATGTCTTAGCCGGCGCGGCAATCGGCTACTTTGTTGGAAATTGGGTTTCCGGTCAACATGAAAACAGCGAGGAACAAAAAGTAACCTTTACACCTCCGTTCAATCTTAGAATAGCACTTTTCTAAAAAGAACTTAGAATGCTATTAATTCAAAATGAATCTTGCCGGGATAAAAATATTTATTTTTCCAAAGGTTAGTCGTAATTTTGCGTACTAATGACTTACACTAATGGTGAATTAATGAGTAAAATACTTTTAAAGAAACAATTATCGAAAGACGTTTTTATGATGAAGCTGCACGCGCCGTTAATTGCCGAAGAAAGAAGCGCTGGACAGTTCATCATTCTTCAGGTAGATGAAGATTACGGTGAGAGAATTCCTCTTACAATTGCGGACGCAAGCATAAATGAAGGATGCATTACGATTATTTTCCAGGCTGTTGGCAAAAGCACTCTCCAACTTTCACAGCTAAACGAGGGCGATGAAATTCCTACGTTGGTCGGACCTCTCGGCAGACCTACTCATATCGAAAATTTCGGAAGAGTTGTCTGCGTTGGAGGAGGAATCGGTGTCGCTCCTCTTCACCCGATTGCTCAAGCACTTAAGAAAGCGGGCAATCACGTTACCACAATCATCGGCGCACGCAATAAAGATCTTATTATTCTCGAGGATGAAATGAAAGTGATTGCTGATGAATTTATTCTCTGCACAGACGACGGAAGCTACGGAAGAAAAGCGCTTGTTACCGAGCCGTTAAAAGAATTATGCGAGCGCGAACCGAAACCAAACATGGTTATTGCAATCGGCCCTCCCATAATGATGAAATTTTGTTCGGAGACAACACGCCCGTACGGCGTTTTCACACAGGTTTCTCTTAACACAATTATGGTGGACGGCACTGGAATGTGCGGCGGATGCCGCGTTAATGTAGGCAAAGACGTAAAATTTGTCTGCGTCGACGGCCCCGAATTCGACGGTCACCTCGTCGATTTCGACAACATGATGAGAAGACTAAATTCCTATAAAACTATTGAGAGAGAAGCGCATAATTGTTTCCTCGAAAATGAAATCAAGAATAAGGAGGCGCTTCAATGAGTCATCATTCCCCCGAAGAATTAGCCGATGAAGCCAGAAAATTAATCGCGGATTACGTTACACACATAGATGACATGAAAGCAAAGGAACGCACAAAAATTCCTTCGCAGGAAATGCCATCGCAGGATCCTTTTGTTCGTTCGCATAATCTGGATGAAGTCGCTCTTGGCTACACTATTGAACAAGCCCGCATTGAAGCGATGAGATGCCTGCAGTGCGTCAAAAAAAATTGCGTTGAAGACTGCCCCGTTAAGATTGATATTCCCCGCTTTATAAATCACATAGCGCATGAAGAGTTTCAAGGCGCTGCCGATGTAATTAAAGAAGCCAGCTTATTGCCGGCAATTTGCGGAAGAGTTTGTCCACAGGAGACGCAGTGTCAATCCAATTGTATGGTTGGCAAAGCGTTGAAGGACGTTGATAAATCCGTAGCGATAGGCCGACTTGAAAGATTTGTTGCCGATTGGGAACGCGCAACCGGAAAGATAGCCGTGCCGGAAGTAAAACCAGAAACCGGGAAAAAAGTTGCCGTGGTTGGAAGCGGTCCGGCAGGTTTGGTTGTTGCCGCCGACTGTAGACGCGAAGGCCATCATGTAACAATCTTTGAAGCGTTCCATAAGCTCGGCGGAGTTTTGGGATACGGTATTCCAGAATTCCGTTTGCCAAATGATATTATAGATAAAGAAATTGAAACACTTCAGGCAATGGGAGTTGAAATCAAGACAAACTATGTTGTCGGTAGAACCCGCAAACTAATGGATCTTATTCACAAAGACGGTTACAATGCCGTGTTTATTGGCACCGGTGCGGGCCTCCCGCTCTTTATGGGTATTGAAGGCGAAAATTTGGTGGGCGTTTTTTCGGCAAACGAATATTTAACCCGCGCTAATTTGATGCGCGCCTTTGAGAAAGGTAAAGCCGATACGCCGATTTATAATTCTAAAAACGTAGCGGTTCTTGGCGGCGGCAACGTAGCAATGGATGCAGCGCGTATGGCAAAACGTCTTGGCGCCGAAAATGTCTATGTTGTCTATCGCCGTACCGAAAAAGAAATGCCTGCGCGTAAAGAAGAAGTCGAACACGCAAAAGAGGAAGGAATAGAATTTTATTTTCTCCAAAACGCAAAGAGAATACTCGGCGATAATGACGGCCGTGTGAAAGCAATGGAATGTTTGCGTTATGAATTGGGCGAACCTGACGCCAGCGGAAGAAGGCGGCCAGTGGTTATACCCAACAGCGAATTTATCCTCGATGTAGATACAGTTATAGTTGCAATTGGAAACAGCAGCAATCCGTTAATCAGTCAAACAACCCCCGAGATAGACGTTAATAAATGGGGCAACATTTTAGTTGATGATGCCCAGAAAACTTCGGCCGATAGAATTTTTGCTGGCGGAGATATTGTGCTCGGCGCCGCAACAGTAATTTTAGCTATGGGAGAAGGCAGGCGCGCCGCCGCAGCAATAAATAAAATGCTTGCACAGGATATTGAAAACGAAAAAGCGGCAACGAATTAAATCAGTAGAGACGGGATATATCCCGTCTCTATGGTTTAGGAAGAATAATTTTTACTGAATCAACAATTCCTTCAGCTTCATCAGTTTATACTCTGACAGCTTGGACAACTCAACAAATTCTCTCAACAGGGTGTAGCTCTTACTAAAATGGAGGGCTTTAACCTCGAAGAAATCTTTTTCCATTTCATCGTCCTCCTCAACACTCATCTGGTGAATTTCCGAAAGCGTAAACATCCACTCGAGCAAATCTTCAAAATTTTCTTTACTAAAGTAAACCACATTTTCATATTCGTTTACGCCCAGGTAAATCTGAACTTCATCTTCTTCAATTAAGGATAAAAGAATTTGAGCCGCCGATAATTTCGGCGTATTGCTGTCGTATGCGGTTAATCCATTTGCAGAAAATATCTCATAAATAGAATCGGCATGTCTCTGGAATATGTTGAGCAGATTTATATCATGAAAGATATCGTACTCGCTTCTGCCCAGCTTGTGAAAGATTTTTTTAACAGGCGTATCCAACAGCAGCGCATCGATGTAATTATTGGTATTCAGTTCTCCTTCCGCGGGGAAAATATTTTTCATTTTCGAAATGATAAGCCAGAGCATAAGGATGAGAGAATTTTCCTGGTAGTTGGTGTCGCGCGAAACACGCACGGCTTTGTGAACATTAACATAAGCCGGATTCTTCTCGAGATCGTACTGATCGTCGAGCAGCCAGTTTAACTTGCGAACATTGACAATTTCTTCTTCGAAATTTTCCGTTATCGGCTGAGGATTTGCCGTTAACTGGAAATGCCCGATTATTGTATTAAGAAGCTCGAAATACTTTTCGTCTATGAAACTGATTTTATCTTCCTCGGTCTCATCTGTTTCTTCAAGCACGCAAGTTTTAATAAATCCGTTCAGGGATTCTTCGTCAAACATTCTTTCGAAAGCGTAATGAATTTTGGAAAGCTGCATCTCGCGGAAAGCGACGTAAATATTATGTACGCCGTTCCCGGCCAATTGGAGAGCCAATTTTTCCCATTCCCCCTTCTCATCATATATTTCCCGCCAATCGAGGTAAACCAAGTATTTAAACGCACCGAGTTCTACATTAAAACCGTTGTTAAATATATCGCTGCCGGAGCGAATAAATTCGAGACCGGAGACATGTTCCTTAAAGATGTAATATACTTTGTAATCAGGATTAATATTCAAAGCTTCAGAGATGCTTCTTGTCTCAAGAAACTTATTCATTCCATCGTAGCTTACAAGCTTAGGAGAGGATTTCAATATTTTTCCGCCGGCGTGTTCATACTTGTTATTGTAAAACACAAGCGAACGTTCGCCATACTCGCTGTTTGAATACGCAAAAACATTTTCGTTAACATTCCCGTAATTATCTACAACATCAAAGAGCCAAAAATTATTTACCTGGCTGAATAAGTAGCGCTTTTTCATCAACGGAAAAATTTCCCGTTCGTGTCTGCCGACAAGCCACTGGTTCGGCGTTTCGTGATAGTACGCGCGCTGGTATTCCATGCCGTACTTTTCTGTATATCCTTCGATCTGACCGTGAGCAAACATCGGCAGTCCCGGAAGCGTTACCATCAAAGTGCAGACTCCAAAATATTTATCCTCGGTGCCGAACTGTTTTATTGCCGTTTCCTCATCGGGATTGCTCATAAAGTTCACGTACCGTTTTAAAATCTCCGGTTCAAATTCGAGAGTGTTGGATATAAGATCGCGGTACTTGGCGTTTTCTTCTTTCATCATCATATGCATAAACGCGGAGTTATAAACGCGGTGCATTCCAAGCGAACGGACAAAGTAACCTTCCATCAGCCAAAAAGCTTCCGCCAATAAAAGAGTATGGGGCATTTCACGATTGATTCTATCTACAACTTCGCGCCAAAATTCTTCCGGGAAAGCCCTATCGAATTCTTCACGCGTCAACGCGTAATCGACTCTCGACGGAATATCGCCTCCCTTACCCGGTTCGGGATACCACAAACGCGAGAAGTGCCGTTTGGTCAAAGTCATGGCTGCATCGAAGCGAATGATTGAGAACTTGCGGGCCACATCAAATATTTTTTGGATAACCGCCTCGCGAACATCCTGACGAAGCATATTAAGCTGCGCCGTATCATTCCACGGCATGTTTGTGCCGTCGTTACCGTGATACATGTATCTTACTTCGCCGGAATTGTTATCGATTCTTTGGAATACAACCGCGGCATCACTCCTTCGCCAGTACCCGTCTTCAATTCTGACTTGTACAGAAGGATCGTGCGATAAATTTTCTCCTGTAAAACTATAATTAGGAAACGGCGGATACGGAGACTGGATAAAATATTCCGGATGCTCGATTACCCACTTTGAAAAAATTCCGGTATGATTCGGCACCATATCGCTTGCAAGACGAATACCGCGCAGTTTAGCTCTCGCATTAAAATTGTTATAAGCATTTTCCCCGCCGAGATCGTGAGCAATTTCATAATCGTATAGAGAATACGCCGAAGAAACCGCATCAATGTTTCCCATAATATGCTTAATTCTTTTCGATGCGCTGCTTCTTTCCCAAATTCCGATCAGCCACAAACCGTTAAAATTCCATCGTGCAAGCTGATCCAATTCTTCATCGGGAACTTGATCGAGAGTTCTAATGTGCCTTCCGTATTTTTTCGAAAGCTGATCGAGCCACACATAGGTGTTCTTAGCAATAACTACAACTTTTGGCATCCAATCGATATCCTGAGTAAACCGTTCCGGCTCATCGTAATCTTTGGCAGAATCGAGCGCGTACTTATATCCGGATTTTCCGAGCATAAGAAAATCGGCATCGCTCATTCCTCCTTTATACTTTGGAGCGATTGTAGGCGCGCCGCCGCCGCAGAACCCTTCAACCACATAATCTTCATGTATTAAATCTTTACTGCTTAAAATTCTTTTTAGAAATTTTTCGTCGAGAAGAATTCCGTATTTCTCCTTTATGAAATCGAGCTGGGCTTCAATGCTTTCCGGATTAGCAAGGATTGGCATTTTAAAAAGTGCAAAGACGTCGTTGTTTTCAGGGCCGAACTTTTTTTCCTTTAGAAAAAATTGCTCAAGTTCATTTATGGCGGAAATATAAATTTCTTTTTCGGTAAGATAATGTTCGTCGAACAGCTCAATGATTTTTTTATTCGCAGGATTGAAATTGGCAAAGTAGAGAAGGATCAGTTCTTCCAGCGTTATTTCGGCGTTAGACCTGTCAGCGGTAAACGAATTTAAGTATTCGAAAACACTTTCCTTGCCTTTATAAACTTCCAACGGGGGAAATACGGAGACAAAATCAAATAATAATTTCCGGGTTTTATCCTCGCCCAATTTTATATTCAGATGATTTAGCGCCTTGCTAAACACGCCGGGATTAATCTGAATTTCGTAAAGTCTAAACAAGTAATGATATATTTCATCTAGCAAACCGGCGGCGTTAACCTGGCCAACGGCAAGGTGATCTTTCTGCGCCCGATTAGAATTAATTTTTTGAACAAACAATCGCACAGATCTAAAATCCGCGAATAAGACATTTCCGCAAATTGAAAAGAGCTCTAAATCAAAATCGTATTTTGCTCTTAACTCTTTCGCGATATGAAATTCATATTTCGGAAAATTATTTTTTGTGAACTGCCGGCTGCTCTCAAGAAGAATTTTCATATTGTCCAAAATTAATTTAGTGGTTTGGTTTACATACTTAATATAAACAATTGTCTTTTTCGCCGCTCTGCCGAACGATTGATTTTATCAACGGCATAGCGACACTAATTAACTTTTCGCGGATTATACTTTTCTCTTCTCTGTTAATTAAGAAGCGTTATTTTTGATTCTAAACGCTCATTAAACTATTTTTCGGCACAAAATTTAAACGGCACGATGTCTGTTACTCCTTTAATGGCTCAATATACCAAGATCAAGGAAAGTTACCCGGATACAATCCTGTTATTTAGAATGGGCGACTTCTTTGAGACTTTTGAAGACGACGCTAAAATCGCTTCGAAGGTGCTCGGAATTACACTTACAAAGCGCGCAAACGGCGCGGCAGAGGATGTTCCCCTTGCAGGTTTTCCTCATCATGCCATCGATTCGTACTTGCCGAAACTTGTACGTGCCGGTTACAGGGTTGCAGTATGCGAGCAAATGGAAAATCCGAAATTCGCCAAAGGAATTGTGAAGCGCGATGTAGTTGAAGTTGTAACTCCGGGCGTCGCTATTTCCGATAAACTCCTCGATCATAAAAAAAATAATTACCTTGTTGCCGTACATGTGGAAAACGAAGCA
>DAIEQA010000091.1:0-5784 GCA_027348115.1 Ignavibacteriales bacterium | reverse complement strand
GAATATTTATGCTGGTCCAAATTTTTGGAAGGAAGGCCATAGAATGCGTCTTCGGGTTCTATCAAATAATCCGTTATAGTAAGTTTACAGTAAAACTCGTTCCCTATCCCGATCGATCCTTTAATTATTGTGCCGCAGTTGGTATAACCTTTACCGTAGAACAAACCGGTTTTAAATTCTGAAAGCGTAACTGTTAAATCGGCGTTGAACACAACTTCACCGGACGCATTTTCAAGATCGAGACCGGTAGGAAGATCCACTGCAATTCTATATGCGTTCGATTGATTAAGCTTCGCGACAATTTCTTTATACGGTTCGGTAAGTTCGCCCCTGCTGCCCGTACCAAGCATGGCATCGACAATTAATGAACAATCATCAAACACAGATAAATCCTTTGTACTTTCATAAACAAAAATTTTGGAGTCCGGGTACTCCGCAGTCAAATTTTTCGTAATTCTGAAATTTGTAAGGGAGTCGCCCTTCAATTCGTCTTCGGCGCCGAGCGATAAGATTTTAACGTTATACTCGTTAATTATAAAATGGCGCGCCAACGCAAATCCGTCTCCACCGTTATTACCTTTACCGCAGACAACGCCAACATTCCTGTTCTCAAGTTTGTCACCAATGTTTTGCGTTATCTCTGCAAAAAGACTTCGAGCCGCGTTTTCCATCAGAACAATACTCGGTATACCGAGAGTGTTGATAGCAAAGCTATCCGCATCTCTCACCTGCTGCGCTTTATAAAGTGGTATCATTTGTGTTCGAGATGATTTTCCTTAATTAAAGATAAGAAAGAATTGCCATAAAGTTAAGCTGAGAGCGGCAGCAGAGTTTAATTTCCTTAATGTAAATTTTTAGGAAATATTTTTACCGAATGACCGATGTTATCAGGTTCATTAATGTATCAGGTAAAACACCGAACACAATAACCAATAATGCAGAGATAACAACCGCTGTTAAACTAAGCGGGGAAACCGCGATATGAAAATTTTCTTTTGATTCCTGGAAGTACATTACAACAACCACGCGAATATAAAAATAAACGCTTATAACGCTTGAAAGCACACCGACGATGGCAAGCCACGTAAGCTTACTTTGAATAGCGGAAACGAACACATAATATTTTCCAAAAAATCCTGCTAGAGGCGGAATGCCGGCAAGCGCAAACATAAAGAGAGCCATCAAAGCTGCGAGTATCGGATTTCTTGAATTTAATCCAGCATAAGAATTTAAATCGGTTCTGGAGTCATCCTCGCCTTCAATTATCGAAATGATTGCAAACGCGCCGATATTCATAAAGGCGTAAGCGGTCAGATAAAATATAATTCCCGCCACGCTGTAAATGTTTCCGGCAGCAAGACCAATTGCCATATATCCGGCATGCGCAATGGAAGAATACGCAAGCATTCTTTTCATATTGCTTTGAGAAATCGCAACGATGCTGCCGAGCAGCATCGATAATACTGCAATAACGGCAAAGTACGGGCGGAATAAGTTATTTGCTGCCGTAGAAAAAATTGCGGAAAGTATTATTAACATCACGCTGAAAGCAGCAGCTTTTCCGGTGGTCGACATTAATCCAGTTACAGTAGTAGCCGAGCCCTGGTATACATCCGGCACCCACATGTGAAAAGGAACGGCTGCAATTTTAAAACTGAATCCGATTAGAAAAAGAATCAGCCCTAACAAAAAGATGGTGTTGGAACCGTAGCTTGAAAAATTCTCGGTGAGATTTTGAATGCTGGTGGATCCGGTTGATCCGTAAATTAACGCTATGCCGTAAACAATGAACCCGGTAGCAAACGCACCAAGCAAAAAATATTTCATCGAAGCTTCGTTGGCCGAAAGCTTTTTGCGGTTGATGCCGGCAAGAACGTAAAAACAAATCGACATCAATTCCAGACCCATGAAGATCATTAGAATATCTTTTGCACCGGCCATAACCATCATACCGAGGACAGCCGATTGAATTAAAATGTAATACTCGCCGTAATAGGTGCCGTATTTTTTCAAATAATCGATTGACGAGAGAACCACAAGGGCCGCGCCGAAACTGAATATGAAATTGAATATCGCCGGTTTGCCTCCAACTTCCATCATGCCGCTGAAGATTACAAAATTTTGCTGAAGACTAATATGAAGTATCGAATAAATTGCAACAGACAGGAATAAGGCAATTGTAAACCACGGGAGAATTTCCCTACCCTTCTTTGTAAAAATTTCTATGAGGACAGATAAAACAATTCCGGCCCCGAGAATTATAAAAGGCATTAGGAAACTATATTCGATATTATATGTAGGCATAATTAATTCTGCTGAAAATTACCTTAAAAGATTTATTGTAAACGAACTCACACGGTCGAGAAGCATTTTTGTCGAAGCATCGGTTAGATTCAAAAATGTGCCCGGGTAAATTCCAATCCAAACGATGAAAACAAAAATCGGAAGCATAAGAAGTATCTCGCGCAAGGACATATCGGTCAATTCATGTTTAAGAACTTCGTTTTTCACTTCACCGAATACGACGCGCTGATACATCCACAGCAAATAAACTGCCGCAAAAATTACTCCTGTTGCCGCAAAAATTGTAAACCACCAGCTATTAAGCGATGCAGATTTAAAAGAGCCGAGCAAAATTAAAAACTCACCAATAAAACCGTTAAGACCGGGCAGGCCGATTGACGACAGCGATGCAATCATCAAGAATGTTGCGTAAACCGGTACCAGTTTGGCTATGCCTCCGTAAAAAGCAATGTCGCGATGATGAGTTCTTTCATAAACAATTCCCACAAGAAGGAATAACGCGCCTGTAGAAAGACCGTGATTGATCATCTGTATTACCGCACCCTGCATGGATTCGGCAGTCATAGCAAAAATTCCAAGTACTACAAATCCAAGATGGGACACTGACGAATACGCTACTAATTTTTTCATATCGGTTTGCACCATAGACACAAGCGCGCCGTAAATAATTCCTATAACTGCGAACACGGATATAACCGGAGCGAATTGCACCGCGGACTGAGGAAATAGCGGCAGACAAAACCTTACCAATCCATATGTGCCCATCTTAAGCAATACGCCTGCAAGAATAACAGAACCGGCAGTGGGGGCTTCTACGTGCGCGTCGGGCAGCCAGGTATGAAGCGGAAACAACGGGACCTTAATTGCAAAGCTCAAAAAGAAAGCGCCGAACATCCATGCTTGAATCTGGTGCGGAATTGTCGGCCCAACTTGATAAAGATCAGTCAGACTCGAAGTGAACGAGCCGAACATTCCTTTGGCATAAACTACAAGCCAGATAATTGCAACGAGCATCAACAAACTGCCGAACATTGTGTAGATAAAAAACTTTATTGACGCATAAATTCTTCTTTCGCCGCCCCAAATTCCGATGATGAAATACATCGGTATGAGCATCGCTTCCCAAAAAATGTAGAAGAGAAAAATATCAAGAGAAATAAAAACGCCTATCATTCCCGCTTCAAGAAAAAGCATTGAGAAGGTAAACATCTTTACATTTTTTTCAATTGCCTTCCATGTAGAAATAAGAGTGAGCGGAGTAAGAAACGTTGTGAGCAAAACCAGGATAAGAGAAATTCCGTCAACGCCGACGTTGTAGCTGATATTTAAACTTTTTACCCAGGTTATTTTATGGATAAGCTGAAACTGCGGATTGGCCGGATCAAATTTGATGTATGTGAAAACCGAAATTACAAAAGCCAGCAGCGAAACACCAAGAGCATAACCGCGAATTAATTTCTGTTGATCATTCTTAAAAAACAGAACGAGTACGCTTCCGATAATCGGCGTTAAAAGTAAGTATGTTAAGAGTAAATTCTGTTCCATGATTTTCCTTTAGGACTCGATGTCTCTGCGGAAGAAAAAGATTTACCGCGGAGGCGCAGAGTTTAAAGACTTAATATCAGCCACAAAAGGACTAATGCAATCCCGGCCATCATAATAACTGCGTAGGACTGCGCTATACCTGTTTGAATTTTGCGAACCGTACCCGAAATTTTATCAATCACTTTGGCCGCGCCGTTCACCGTGCCGTCAATTATAATATTGTCAGCAAACTTCCATAAAATTTTCTCGCTGCCCTTTTGAATCGGCTGCACGACTGCCGCTTCATAAACTTCGTCCACAAAATATTTATTAAGAAGCAAATTGTATAATCTTTTGAAACGGCTGGAAATATTTTCCGCAATCTTCGGTCTCTTTGTGTACACATGCAGCGCTAAATAAATACCGGCAAGAGCGAGCGCAATTGAAAATGCCATGAATAAAATCTCTTCGAAATGAGAATGCGAATTATATAAAGCTAATCTCGCCTCGGCCGGTGCGTAAATCGGCTCCAACCAATTCTCAAATAAATTTCCGTTTGCGCCTGCAAAAACTTTAGGTAAACCAATGTAACCGCCAACTACCGATAAAAACGCAAGTATCATTAAGGGCACGGTCATTACTGACGGCGACTCGTGCGGATGTACGTGATGATGATCAAACCTTTCTTTGCCGTAAAAAGTAAGCGAGACTAATCGGAACATGTAAAACGCAGTAAGCAATGCCGTTATTGCGCCGATGAGCCAGAAGATAAATCCTCCGTTTGAATATGCGTTCCATAGAATCTCATCTTTGCTGAAGAAACCCGATAAACCCGGTACGCCTGAGATAGCGAGAGCAGCAATGAAAAAAGTTAAATACGTCCTCGGCATATATTTTTTCAAGCCGCCGTACTTTTGGATATTCTGCTCTTCATGCATGCCATGAATTACCGAGCCGGCGCCCAAGAATAAAAGAGCTTTGAAGAACGCGTGCGTCATAACATGAAAGATGGATGCGGAAAATGCGCCTACGCCAGCGGCTAAAAACATATATCCAAGTTGACTTACAGTTGAGTATGCCAGGACTTTTTTAATATCGTTTTGAACGAGTCCGATCGTTGCGGCCATAAGCGCGGTGAGAACACCGATTACAGCTACAAGAGTCATTATCGCCGGAGCCGATGCAAATAAAATTGAAGTGCGGGAGACCATATATACACCCGCTGTAACCATTGTTGCGGCATGAATTAAAGCCGAAACAGGAGTTGGACCGGCCATAGCATCCGGCAGCCAGACAAACAAAGGTATCTGTGCGGATTTACCGGTTGCGCCGATAAAAAGGAACAATGCAATAAGGGTAAAAGTTGATTGAGAAACCGAGAAGGCCTGTGCTCGCATAAATACTTCTTTAAAATTCAGAGAGTCGAATGTTAGATAAATCAAAAACATTCCGAGCAGGAACCCGAAATCTCCAATTCGATTAACAACAAACGCTTTCTTGGCCGCTTGCGAAGTCGTGCCCTTTTCAAATTTTCTATCGTACCAAAAACCGATAAGTAAGTAAGAACATAACCCTACGCCTTCCCACCCTAAAAACAAAACAACAAAGTTGTCTCCGAGCACAAGATTCATCATGGCAAAGATGAAGAGATTTAAGTACGCAAAGAATCTCCAGAATCCTTTGTCGCCGTGCATGTATCCGATTGAATAGACATGAATTAAAAACCCAGCGCCGGTAACGATGAGCGACATTGTAAGCGAAAGCTGGTCGACAAGGTAAGCGAAATGAATGTGGAGATTTCCAACGCTTAGCCATGAAAATAATTCTACGGTATTCGATCTTTCTTCCGCCGGTAAACCAAGTGTTTCAATAAACGCACCAAGAACAACAAGAAAGGATAATCCAACAGCCGCGCTGCCGATTATACCGATAATTTTTTCGTTCTTAATTTTTCTT
>DAIEQA010000174.1:0-5264 GCA_027348115.1 Ignavibacteriales bacterium | reverse complement strand
TTGTTGTATCCCACAAAGTTCTTATTGAAGAAACTATTTCCGATCAGCGTAAAGAAATTCTCGATAAGCTTGAGAAAGGACAGATTCTGGAAGGAACAGTTAAAGCGATCACCGACTTTGGTGTGTTCATCGATCTCGGCGTCGTTGACGGTCTTATTCACATTACGGATTTAAGCTGGGGCAGAATTAATCATCCGAGCGAAGTTGTTAAACTCGATGAAAAAATTAAAGTGGTTGTTACGGATTTTGAAATGGAACGCAAGAGAATTTCTCTCAGCTTGAAGCAGCTGTTGCCTCATCCGTGGGAAAAGATCGAAGAGAAATACAAGATTGGCGACAAAGTGGCCGGCCGCGTTGTTTCTCTTACGGATTACGGCGCTTTCATCGAAATCGAAAAAGGCATCGAAGGCCTAATTCACATTTCCGAAATGAGCTGGACACAGCATATCAGCCATCCTTCGCAATTTGTTTCTATGGGGCAGGTTGTTGAAGCCGTTATCCTCAGCTTGGATAAAGATGAGAAGAAGATTTCTCTCGGTATGAAGCAGTTAACCCCGGATCCATGGCAGGATTTATTGAAGAAATATCCTGTGGGTTCGCAGCATCAAGGTATTGCGCGCAACCTGACAAACTTTGGCGTGTTCGTTGAACTTGAACCCGGCATCGACGGCTTAGTTCACATCAGCGACCTTTCATGGACAAAGAAAATACGCCATCCCGGCGAAGTTGTAAAGAAAGGCGATAGAATTGATGTTGTAGTTCTTGGCGTAGATACCGAATCTAGAAAAATTTCTCTCGGTCACAAACAAATCAATCCCAATCCTTGGGATGGATTTGAGAAAGAATATGCCGTTGGAAAGAAAGCCGAAGCTAAAGTTGTTCGCATAATCGAAAAAGGATTAATTGCCGAACTTCCGTTAGGCGTGGATGGATTTATTCCAGGTACACAGCTTTCAACTTCCAAGATTAAAAATATTTCTTTCTGCTTCCCTGTAGGCACCAAGCTCGAACTTAAAGTCGTTGAGTTCGATAAAGAGAACAAGAAAATTGTACTCAGTGCTCTCGGTGCCTTGAAAGAAAAATCAGATGAAGAGATTACAGCATATATTAATGAACACAAATTGGAAAAAGTTACTGTTAACGATGTAAGACAAGCCGATGCAGGTAAGTTCGATTCATCAGATTTTAATTTGTACGATGATAAAGTTCAGTCGTCAATGCCGCCAGCTTCGGCAACCGCGACTGAAGAAAAGACTGAAGAATAGATATAGCTGTTTGCTGCAAGCATTCAGCTAAGTTAAAATATTCGGGCTGTATTTAATCAAATTTGTTTTTAGATTGAATGCAGCCCGGTTTTATTTTGTTAGTTGCCTGTAGTCAGTCGTCAGTGATTATGAATTAAAGTTGTATTGAACTGACAACCGACAACGAACATATTACCACAGTATTTATTAAAAAAGGATAGACTAAAACTAAAATGTCCAAAGTTGCATTCTATACATTAGGTTGTAAACTTAATTTCTCCGAAACCTCCACGATTGGACAGCAATTTCTTAAACGCGGTTACGATATTGTTGATTACAACGATAAAGCCGACGTATATGTAATTAACACTTGTACCGTCACGGATAACGCGGATAGGGAATGCCGGCAGATAGTTCGCCGTGCGTTAAGAAATAACCCCGACGGTTACGTTATAGTTACCGGCTGCTACGCGCAGCTCCGAGCGGAGGAAATTTCTAAAATTGACGGAGTAGATGCGGTCCTGGGCAGCAAAGAAAAGTTTAATCTTTTCAGCTACATCGATAATTTTGAGAAACCTGCCTACCGGACAGGCAGGAAGGAATTATTCGCAACTCGCCTCGATCCGACAATCGAATCGGAGCGGGAGGGACAAGCGTGCATCCGCGTTTCGCCTACGGAAGAACTTGATAATTTTAGTCCGTCATACTCAACCGATGCTGACAGCCGCACCCGCGCATTTTTTAAAGTCCAAGACGGCTGCGATTACAAATGTTCGTTTTGTACAATTCCGCTTGCCAGAGGTAAAAGCAGAAGTGCCGATCCCGATGAAGTAATACGCGAGTTCAAACAATTGCTCGATGCCGGCTACAAGGAAATAATTCTTACCGGTGTTAATGTTGGAGATTACGGTTCGAATTTCGGCGAAGGAATTAATTCCGAAATTGAGTTGGATCTATACGGACTTCTGCAAAAGATTTTAAAAGTCGAAGGCGATTTCAGAATTAGGATAAGTTCGATCGAGCCAAATCTTCTTACGGATGATATATTGAAATTAACGGCTTCGGATAAAAGAATGTGCAACCATTTTCACATTCCGCTTCAGAACGGAAGTCCTAAAGTTCTGAAGCTAATGCAGCGACGGTATAAAGTTGAAGACTATCGCAATTTAATTATGAAAGCAGCCGAGACGATTGAGGATTTGGGAATCGGCGTTGATGTAATCGTCGGCTTCCCCGGCGAAACCGAAGAAGATTTCCTGGAAACGTATAATTTTTTAAAAGAGCTTCCTATTTCTTATCTGCATGTATTTACCTATTCTGAAAGGCCAAATACAAAAGCTATTACCATGCCCGGGCAGGTTGAAATATTCGAGCGGAAAAGACGCAACAATATGCTCAGAATTCTCAGCGAGAAAAAACGCCACGAGTTTTATCAAAAAATGCTCGGCAAGGAATTAACCGTTCTCTTTGAGCATGAAAACCACGATGGTTTTATGAAAGGATTCTCGTCAAATTATGTACGAATAAATCACTCGTTTAATCCCGAATTAATTAATAAATTTGTCAAGGTTAAAGTAAAGGAGGTTGATGAACACATTTGTACAGCGGAGAATCTGCTCCATTAAGAGCATGTGAGAAAATTCGCCCCCGTTTTCCGGGATGTCGTGAGTTTGCATTAGTAACTACAAATGATTTTTCTTTGTTCACTTTTCTCACACAGCTCTAAACTAAGGATCGCCACAACTAACGAATGTCTAAAATTATCTGTGGATAGAATATGAAAAAAATAATTTCTCTCGTTGTGCTTGTTTCATCAATAGCATTTGCACAATCAAACCAAGCCCCAAGCTTATCAGAACTTAAACAACATGCTGCGGGAAATTTCCAGACGGCAATTCCATTACGAACCGAATTGAAACCCGCACCGGCCAATCAAGATATTTTACCGCAAGACAGCAGAAGAAAAAATCCGGCGCTTGCCATACTTTATTCAATGCTGCTTCCGGGTATGGGAGAGCTTTACGCCGGCTCGTACAGCAGCGGCAAATATTTTACTATTGCCGATGGAATATTGTGGGGTACATTTGCCGGCTTTGAATATTATGCTAACTGGAAAGAAAAAGATTACAAATCGTTCGCGCAATCGAATGCCGGCGTCGATTTGAACGGAAAAGATTCCGACTTCTATGCTAATGTTGGCGTTTACATCAGCAGTGACGAGTACAATAAGGAGATGGATCTTCAAGGATCGTTTGACAAAGTTTATAATTCGCCGTCCTATCATTGGGAATGGGGAAGCAACGATCAACGCAAGGAATACCGCGGTATGTGGTCGTCCAGCGAAAACGCATTTAACAATGTACGTTTTGTAGTCGGCGCGTTAATTCTTAACAGAGTTATCAGCGCAATTAACGCGGTAAGATTGGTTGCCGCTTACAATAAAAACCTTTCCGTAGAAACAAGCTGGAATGTTTCGGTCGGCGTAGATAACCGTCCTAATCTTCCTACTTCGCTAACATTTAATTTTGTAAAAGAATTTTAATTTTATCCGCATAGCCGGTTGATAAATTCAGCCGGCATATGTTTTCTAAAATTTGGTTTCTAACCTATTACATCAAATTTTTCCTAAACCCTATAACCTTTCAACCTGTAACTTGCAACCTATATATGTTCGGTTACAAGTTTTAATTTTTCATAAATTTGTCGCAACAAATTTTAACTTTCTTGAATAATTACAAACTTATCATACAGTACGACGGTACAAACTATGCGGGCTGGCAAATACAGAATAACGCCGTCACCGTGCAGCAGAAAATTGTTGATGCCGTTGAGGTAATTACTAAAGAGAAAATAAATCTTGTTGGTTCGGGAAGAACTGATTCCGGGGTGCATGCATTCGGCCAGGCAGCAAACTTTAAGACAGAGAAAGTTTTGGATCCCTCCAAGTTTGCTTACTCGCTGAATTCAATTTTACCAAATGATATTTCGATCAAATCGATAGAGCCGGTTGAAGAATCATTCCATGCGAGGTTTGACGCTAAGAGCCGGAGCTACCTTTATCTCTTCTCTCACGGCAAGTCTCCTTTTTATAACAAGTATTCGTGGCGTCATCAGAATATTTTGAGATTTGATTTTGCCGAACTGAATAAAATTTCAAAAGTGCTTTTGGGAGAACATGATTTCACTTCATTCTCCCGGAAAAATTCCGATGTTGAGAATAAAATTTGTACCGTCTCGGAAATTTGGTGGCGAAGAGGGAAAGACATTTCCACTTTTTACGTAACGGCTAATCGTTTTCTTCACGGCATGGTTCGAACAATTTTAGGCACACTGCTCGCCGTTGCCGAAAATAATTATGACGAAAATTATCTTCGAGAAATTCTTAACAAAAAAAATCGGGAGGAAGCGGATGAATCCGTTCCCGCAAGAGGATTATTTCTTTTTAAAGTGAGGTATTGAAATGATTGATTTGAAAAACAAGGTAACCGTTATAACCGGCGGCTCGCGCGGAATAGGCGAGGCATGCGTAAGACTTTTTGCCGAAGCGAATTCTTCGGTGGCCTTTACTTATAAAAACGCAGGAGCTCAATCGGAGAAACTCGAAAGTGAATTGGGTGGTAGGGTAAAATCCTACCGCGTTGATATGGAATCCGAAAAAGAAATTTTTGAGATGGTCGATAAAACGGTAAATGATTTCGGAAAGATTGATATACTTGTTCATAATGCTGGAATTTGGAACGACGGTACTTTGGAAAAAATGTCGCTCGATCATTGGAACGAGTTAATCCGCGTAAATCTTACTTCCACTTTTTTGTTTTGCAAAGCCGCCGCGCCTTACATGAAGAAAAATAATTTTGGCCGGATTATTTTAATTACATCTACTGCCGGACAGAGAGGAGAAGCTTTTCATTCGCATTATGCCGCTTCGAAGGGTGGAATGATTTCGTTTACAAAATCACTGGCGGTCGAACTTGCGCCGTTCAATATTACCGTAAATTCGGTTGCGCCGGGCTGGGTGGA
>DAIEQA010000082.1:0-3278 GCA_027348115.1 Ignavibacteriales bacterium | reverse complement strand
ATAAGAATGGAAACGAATCTGCCGGTCCATGTAGCAGATGATCCTTTGACGGCTGTAGTGAGAGGCGCAGGCAGATGTATCGAAAATCTCAATAAGTATTCAAAGGTGTTTATTCGTAAAAGAATTTACTAATGATAAAATTTTTAAGAAGACTAGTTTCGGATTACAAAGAATATCTTCTGTTGATAGTACTCACCGTAATCAGCCTTGTATTCCTTTCTAAGAGCGAGAAACCGGCTGCCAAACATCTTCAGACTTTTGCTCTCGGAAACTTTGCAGTGCTGAGCGAAATCTTAAACTCAGTCACTTCGGATTTTAAGAAAGATGCTTCTTTAGAAGATCTTAGAGCTGAGAATGCTGAACTGATGCTCAGCGTGAACAAAATGAGAAATGAATCTCTCGAAAATCAAAAACTGAGAGAGATGCTTGCATTCAAAGACAGCTCCAATTTCCCGCTCATCCCCGCAAAAGTTGTTTCGAAATTGGTTACTACTTCTCACGGAAACTTCATCATTAATAGAGGTTCTGCTGAAGGTATTTTGAAAGGGATGCCGGTAATAAGCGACAAGGGATTGGTCGGTCTTATCATGAATGTTGCCGAAAATTACTCGGTTGTTAGAACTATTCACAATGTGAACTTGAGTATCGCCGTTACGCTTCAAAAAACTCACGTGGACGGAATATTGAATTTTGACGGAAGAAATCTGATCGTAAAAGATATTCCGACGACTTATAATGTGGAGATCGGAGAAAGAATAGAGACTTCAAATTTCAGTTCAATTTTCCCGCCCGAAATTCCTGTAGGCGTAGTTTCTAAAAAAGAAACGAATGTTCTGGGTCTGCTCCATACCATTACAGTTGCACCTTTTGCCGATATCGATTCTGCTAATAATGTTTTTGTGCTTCAGATTGTTCCGAGCAAGCAGATGAACGATCTTGAGATGAACCTGTTAAAACAAAATTGAAATGATAAAAAATTATATAAAGCCTCTGTTGATTTTTATACCTGTCGCGCTGGCACAGCTGGTAATTGTGCCTCTTATCTCAATTGGCAGCATAGCTCCAAACTTGGTCTTTGTTCTGATTGCATGGATGACTCTTAAAAATGGGCAGGCTTATGGAACTATTCTCGGTTTCGTGCTTGGATTCCTGCTCGATCTTATATCGGGCGGTATAATAGGCGCGTACATGCTTAGTTTTACACTATCCGCTTTTATAGCCGGATATTTTTATAATGAAAATAAAATTGAACTCAATACAGAAACGTTTTTCTTTCTGTTCATAGTTTTTATAACAGGTTCAATAAGCTCATTCATCTTCGCGGCTGTCTCAACTTCAGATTCAACGGCGAATTTCTTGATGATGATTTTACTGGACGGATTGTTGCCGGGCCTATATACAGCCCTGGTTGGATTGCCGATGGTGATCATTACGCCCAAGAAAGGGATGTTATGAACGATAATTATTTCGGCTCAAACTCTCGCAGACGAATCGTATTCGTCCTGATAGTCGGCTTTTTCACATTGTGCGTTGGACAATTGTTCAACATGCAGATTTTGGAACAGCCGGTATATTCCGAAAAATCGGACGAGAACAGCGTAAAACCTATATATCAGTTCGCCCCTCGCGGAATTTTTTTTGACAGGAACCATCAGGTGCTTGTGGGGAACAAACCTTCCTTCTCCTTAATGATCACACCCGCAGACTACGACCGCAAACTGACACCTTACATCGAAGCGATTCTCGGCGTTAGTCCCGGTTACATAGACAGAATATTAAAAATAAACGAATCCTATTCGAAATTTATTCCAAGAAAAATTGCTAAAGATGTGAGCTTCAAAGTAATTGCGTGGTATGATGAAAATGCTTCAAAACTGCCCGGTGTTGAGTATGTAATGGAAACGCAGCGCGATTATTCGTTTGGTATAAACGGTTCGCATATGTTCGGATACACGAAAGAAATTCCTATGACTACATACCAGAAAAGGAAGACTGAGTATGATATAGGTGACGAAATAGGTTTCAACGGTATAGAAAAAACCTATGAAGATTATTTGCGCGGCGAAAAAGGAATTAAGTATATGCTGGTGGATTCACGCCAGAAAACAATTGGCCGTTATATGAGCGGAACCGAGGATCAGCCGACTGTAAAAGGTGATGATTTAATTTTAACAATTGATAAAGATGCCCAGGCTGTGGCGGAGGAAGCATTTAAAGATAAAAGAGGAGCTGTGGTTGCAATCGAACCTTCAACGGGCGAAGTTCTTGCTTTTTTAAGCGCACCCGAATATAATCTTGATGATTTTGCAAAAGTAACATCCGCCGAAGTCTGGAAAGATTTAAATACGAATCCGGATAAGCCATTATTTAACCGCGCTTCAATGTCAACATTCGCTCCCGGTTCTACTTTTAAAATGATTTCTGCAATTGCCGGTCTGGAAGAAGGGATTATCGATACGAATACCCGCGTAGTCTGCGGCGGGGGATATCAGTTCGGCGACCGTTACTTTAAATGCCTTCACGTTCATGGCTCCGTAGATGTAGAAACATCCATAGAAAAATCGTGCAACACTTTTTATTATTCGCTTGTGAATAAGTTGGGGCTCGATATATGGTCGAAGTATGCAAAGAAATTTGGATTTGGAGCAAAGACTAGAATAGATATACCGGAAGAGGCAGCGGGTATAGTTCCGTCAAAAGAATATTATAACCGTGTTTACGGAAAAAACGGATGGACAAAGGGATTTGTGATCAGTTTAGGTATTGGTCAGGGTGAATTAAATGTTACTCCTCTGCAGCTGGCACAGTACGCCGCTCTATTCGCTAATTACGGCAAAAGTGCAAATCCTCATTTCCTCAAAAGTTTTGTTGATACTAAAACAAATGAAAAGTATGATGTAAAGCCGCATTATTTTGATATCGGCATAAGTAAAAAATCGTTTGATATTGTACGCAAAGCAATGTTCTTGGTTGTAAACGGGGCCGGCACGGCTACAAATATTAAATTGCCCGATATCGCAATTGCCGGCAAAACCGGCACTGCGCAGAATCCGCACGGTAAAGACCATGCAATCTTCATCGGCTTTGCGCCGTACGATAATCCTAAAATTGCAGTAGCCGTTATAGTTGAGAACGCAGGATTCGGAAGCACGGCCGCCGCACCTATTGCCAGAGATGTTATTAAAGCTTATCTGCAGAAAGAGAAAAAAGATAATTCTGATCTTGTAGCAAAGATTACACCGGGCAAGGAAATTAATGAACATTAATTATAAACTTCA
>DAIEQA010000081.1:0-5437 GCA_027348115.1 Ignavibacteriales bacterium | reverse complement strand
ATCATAAAGGAAGCTTAGTGCAGGAAGAATTAAGCCAACAAGAGCTACTACAACGCCGCATACTAAAGCAAATATGGCTTTAGGGTTAAACCCATTCTTGTATTCATATTCTCCATTCCTTCGGTACAAATCCTTAACTGTTAACCTTGACCGTCTTATTAAATAATAATCGCAAATTAAAATTCCTGCTATTGGGCCCAGAAAGCTGGAATAACCAACAAGCCATCCGAAAATATATGCGCTGAAATCTGAAAGAAGCTTCCACGGCTGAATTGCTATTCCTATAACTGCAGTTATTAAGCCTCCTTTAACAAAATTAATTTTCTTCGGGAATAAATTGGTAAAATCATTTGCAGGCGATACTACATTGGCGGCGATATTAGTAGTTAATGTTGCTACTATTAAGGCTAACAGCGAAAGAGCAATAATAAACGGGTTGTGAAATTTAGATAGCAATTCAATCGGGTTCCAAATAGCTTTACCGAAAATAATTATAGTCGCCGATGTAACCGCAACACCAATGAAAGAAAACAAGGTCATTGTTGGGGGAAGACCGAATGCCTGACCTAGCATTTGAGTTCTTTGACTTTTAGCGTACCTGGAAAAATCCGGTATGTTCAAAGATAGCGTTGCCCAGTATCCAACCATCCCGGTGAGTGACGGGATAAAGAATTTCCAGAATTCTCCCGCATTTTGGAATTTACTAGGCTGGCTTAATATCGGTCCGAAACCTCCTCCTTGTTTATATGCCCAGAAAAGTAACACGAATCCCATTACAATTAAAAACGGAGCGCTATACGATTCAAGCCATTTAATTGATTCAACACCATTGACGATGAAGTAAACATTCATTCCCCAGAAGATTAAAAATCCTGCTGCCGGTCCCCAGGTAAACATCGCCCATGATGGTAGCAAAATAGCTATCAAAGAATTAAAAGCTTGCCCGCCGACCCATGTTTGAATTCCAAACCATCCGCATGCAACAATTGCACGAAGCAGCGCGGGGATGTTCGAGCCTAAAATTCCAAACGGCGCTCTTGCAAGTACGGGGAAGGGAATCCCGTACTTCGTACCTGCATGCGCATTTAGGACCATTGGAATTAACACAATAAAGTTTCCCAGAGCAATTGTTAAAATCGCCTGCCACCAGTTCATTCCGCCGGCAATTAAGCCGCTTGCAAGCATGTAGGTCGGGATGCAGACGCTCATCCCGATCCACAATGCTGCAATATGATAAGTATCCCACGTTCGCTCGGATATTTTTGTCGGCGCAAGATCTTTGTTGAATAAATTATTTTCGTCCGATTCATCTATAACGGTTTCAATGAGCTTTGAGTTAAATTGTGGAAGCATAATTTTCCGCTCTAATTTTAAATTAAAGTAAGTTAAAGAGCCTGTGTTAGAATTCAGATACAATTAAAATTTATTCAAATTCTTCAATTACCGTCAGTTTTAACTGACGGAGCTTAAGGATTTTCATCTACCCTGGCTTTAGCCACATAAACATCTTTTAATGGGCTAAAGCCCTGTGTTTGTTTGTTTATTTTTTCCCCCGGCATAAATGCCGGGGCAATTAAAAATTTTGTGCTAAGTATTATTTTCAAAACAGATATTTGAAAATATATTCTTCCAACATGAATTTTCACACAGCCTCTTTAACTGACAGAGAAGGATTATCATTAATACTCAACGCTTTAGACTCTTACATCCCCATAATGCGGTTAAAACTAGCTTATGAGGGTGACCAAAAAATAATTTTTTGTGCTGGCTGAGCTTGTCGAAGCCAGCATTATGTTTTAAAAATCGCATTTCGACAAGCTCAATGCTCGGTTTGTTGATCTTCTTGGTCACCTCGTGCTTCTTTCTACTTCCAGGCACCTGCGTAAGTATTGCGCTTAACAAAATTTCCTCTGCCGGCTTTACCAAGAAATTTATCATCCCGGATAATCATTTCGCCTCTGGACAAAACAGTATCGATATTTCCTTTTACTTTCCTACCTTCAAACATCGAATAATCAACAGCCATGTGGTGTGTGTGAACTGAAATGGTATATTCTTTTTCCGGATCCCATATTACAATATCTGCATCGGAGCCGACTGCAATGGTGCCCTTTCTTGGATAAAGACCAAACATTTTTGCAGGTGTTGTTGAAGTTAATTCCACCCAGCGGTTTAAAGAAATTTTTCCTTGCCTAACGCCTCCGTCAAACATTAGCTGCAATCTATGCTCTATACCGGGCCCGCCGTTGGGAATTTTTGTAAAGTCATGTAAGCCGAGTTCCTTTTGTTCTTTAAAACAAAACGGGCAATGATCTGTCGAAACAACCTGCAAGGTATTTTTTTTCAAGCCGGCCCAAAGTTTTTCTTGATTCCATTTTTCTCTAAGCGGGGGAGTAAAAACCAATTTTGCATCTTCAAAGCCGGGCTTATTCATATCGTCAAGAGAAAGGAAAAGATACTGCGGGCATGTTTCGGCATAAACCGGCAATCCTTTGTCCCTGGCTTCCGCAACTTTTTCAAGCGCATCGTTGCTGGAAAGATGAACAATGTAAACCGGCGCGCCTGCCATTTCAGCAAGAGCAATCGATCTGTTAACGGCTTCACCTTCCGCCGTTGTGGGGCGTGTAAGAGCGTGATAGATCGGTGCGGTTTTACCTTCCGCCAATGCCTGCTGTACAATTAGATCAATAACATTTCCGTTCTCCGCATGCATGCAGACCAAAGCTCCGGTCTTTGCAGTATGTCTCATCGCCCTGAAAATTGTAGCGTCATCCGTCATTAGAACATTTGGGTAAGCCATGAAAAGCTTAAAGCTTGTAATTCCCTCGCGAACCATGTCGCTCATGTCTTCAATGTGCGCTTCCGGCAGGTCGGTTACAATCATATGAAATCCGTAATCGATTGTAGCTTTGTTCCCGGCTTTCTTCCACCAAACATCAAGAGCGTCGCGCATTCTGGTGCCTTTGCTTTGAGTTGCAAAATCAATTATGCAAGTTGTTCCTCCGAAGGCGGCAGCTTTGGTCCCGGTTTCAAAATCGTCGCATGATGTTGTTCCGCCGAACGGCATATCCAGGTGAGTATGAACATCCACTCCCCCTGGAATTACATATTTACCTGCCGCATCAATAACATTATCAGCGGCAATATTCAATGTTGAACCGATAGTTGTAATCGTTTCATTTTCAACATAAATATCGGCGATATAATCCTGTTCGGATGTAATGATTCTTCCGTTTTTAATTAAGGTTGACATAAATCCTCCGATGTCTTTTTATCTGATGTAATTTATTCAATTTAATTTTTTAATGAATTATAATCCCGTGTGACTTTTGAAACTCGGCAAGATTTTCCCAGGTTAACGGCTTACTTTCTTTTTGGTAATCGTTCATCAATCCATTCCAGGTTTTTTCTCCGGAAGAGTCATCCGTCTTCACCATAGAAATACAATCTTCAACCGGGCAAACCAAGGAACAAAGCGAGCAGCCGACACAATCATCTTCTCTTACTACTGTTTTATTATGCCCATTCATTGGAATCAAATCTATACACTGATGCGCTCCGTCTTCGCATGCAATATAGCAAAGATTGCAGTGGATACATTTTTTCTGATCAATCCTTGCAACAGTTTTGTGCAGAAGATTGAAGTTGCCGAAGTTATCAAGATGCGGAAGTGCTTTCCCGCGAATTTCATCTATAGAAGAAAATCCTTTTGACTCCATCCAGTTCGTCATACCTTCAATCATATCCTTTACAATTCTAAATCCGTAATGCATTACTGCGGTGCAGACTTGAACACTTGAAGATCCCAGAAGAATGAATTCGACAGCGTCCTTCCAGTTGGTTATTCCACCGATGCCGGATATAGGAAGATTTACTTCTTCATCAAGCGCAACCTGGGAAATAAGATGAAGTGCAATCGGCTTAACTGCTGCGCCGGCGTATCCGCCGTGTCCTCCCTTTCCGGCTACGCTTGGTTTAATCTCGAATGTATCAAGATCAACACCGATGATGCTGTTGATAGTGTTTATTAAGGAAATCCCGGAGGCGCCTGCTGATCTAGCTGCCCTGGCAGGATAAACAATGTTGCTTACATTTGGAGTTAATTTAACCAACACAGGGATTGTAGAAACTTCTGTAACCCACTCGGTAATCATTTTGCAGTATTCCGGAACTTGCCCGACAGCCGAGCCCATTCCTCTTTCGCTCATTCCGTGCGGGCAGCCGTAGTTAAGTTCGATGCCGTCGCAGCCGGTATCGATTGCCCTTTTTACAATCTCGTGCCATGTTTCTTTTTTTGATTCAACCATTAGAGAAACAACGACGGCGCGGTCGGGCCAGAGTCGCTTTGTCTCGGCAATTTCTTTCAAGTTTAACTCGATAGGCCTGTCGCTTATAAGCTCAATATTATTCAGCCCGACAAGTTTTTGACCGTTATAATCATAGCCGCCGTAGCGGTTGCACACATTCATTACCGGCTCGCCGATTGTTTTCCATACGGCGCCGCCCCAACCTTGCTCAAATGCATGGCAAACTTGATAACCCGAGTTTGTAGGCGGTGCGGAGGCAAGCCAAAACGGATTCGGTGATTTAATTCCGCCGCAGTTAATTGATAGATCGATCATCGATTCTCCTATGAAGAAATATTTAATTTAAATTAGATAAATACTCATCAATACCGTGAGCTGCCTTCTTGCCGTCGTAAGCAGCGTTAACAACTTCCTTACCGCCGTTAATGCAGTCGCCGCCCGCAAACACTCTCGGGTTGCCTGTCTGAAACATCTTTTTATTTACAACCACCTTACCTTTATTCATCTTTAATTTAGGAATTGAATTTAAAAAGTTCTGGTGCGGTTTCTGACCGATTGCTTTTATAACCATATCAAGCGGGATGCTGAATTTAGAATTGGGAACAATAGAAATTTTTGATCTTCCGTCCACCTTTGTCGTTTTGCATAAAATTCCCTCAACATGTTTTTTACCTAGAATTTTTACCGGTACGGAGTTAAATTGAAAAACCACTTCGTCTTTTTTTGCAAGGATGAATTCAAAATCATACGCCGACATATGGGACGACGTTCTTCTATAAATAATATAAACCTGCTTTGCACCCAGGCGCTTGGCTTCGGTAGCAGCATCTATAGCGGTATTACCCGCACCTATAACGGCAACGCGCTTCCCGATTTTAATCTTGTTCCACTTTTCCGATTTCACTTCTTCTATAAATGAAAGCGCATCATAAACTCCTTTAAGATTTTCGCCGGGGATTTCTAATCCGGGCGAGTCGCTTAAACCGATCCCAAGGAAAACCGCGTCATGTTTTTTAAGTAGCTCGTCAAAAGAAATTGTCTCTCCGATTTTAATTCCGGTTTTGATTTTTACTCCAAGATCTTTAACCAGTTTTACTTCTTTAAGGCTGTCTTTCTGCCGCATCTTATAT
>DAIEQA010000079.1:0-3742 GCA_027348115.1 Ignavibacteriales bacterium | reverse complement strand
CTCGTTTAACTACCCTGAAATTTGATGTATGAACCAGAACTTTTTCACCGCCGGGTGCAATATGATGTCTGAAAATTTCGCTGTTCTGCGGTTTGAATTTTTCCGTGTCGATAAAATTGTAAATCACCTCAATTTCTTTTTCGATATTGTAATTGGTAAGAGTTTTTTCTTTCAGGAACCTTGATACTGCTGTAACTCCGTCGCTTTCTTCCGTGCTGAATTTAACGAGCGGCATAAAGGAAGGTTCTAATCCAACCAATGTTATATCCGTACCGTGCAGCGTGGTTATAAATTTAAGATCTTTCCTTGCTTTGCGTCGTACCTGCTTTGCAAGGTAGGCGCTTACCGCGTGTGGTATTGCGTAATGAACGTGGATTAGATCAAGATTCTCATACTCGGCAACTTCCATCATCTTGCTTGTCAACGCCAAATCGTAAAGCGAATGTTCAAACAGCGGGTATGTGCTCAATTCCACTTCATGGAAAAAAACATTTTCAAAAAAACGATTTAGTCTGTGGGGAATAGCATAACTGATAAAATGCACTTGATGACCCTTCTCCGCAAGAGCTAATCCGAGTTCGGTAGCTAAAACACCGCTTCCTCCGTAAGTAGGATAACATGTAATTCCGATTTTCATTTTCGCTTTTCTCTTCTTTCTAATTGAAGTTATATTTCGGTATCGAGATTCTAAACAACGCCGATATTGTCTTTGTTCAAAATACGGGATTTTTATTTCAATGAAAATTTTGTTAATCGGACATTCAATAATTGACCGTTTCGAAGGAGACGAATATAATTCTCCAAAACCCGGAGGATTGTTTTATTCGGCGATGGGAACGTTGTCCGCTTCTCATCCCGACGATCGCTTCTTTGCCGTTACAAGCTGGAATGACGATTCCAAAATTATTTTCGGTAAAGTTTATTCTTCGATCGATCTTTCCTACGCCAACAAGGTTGAACATATGCCCGAAGTAATTTTGAAAATATCCGGCGAAGGCGAAAGAGAAGAAACATATAAAAACTTATCCGCCCAGCTTTCTTTTAGCGAGGATTTGGATTGGAACAGCTTTGACGGAATACTAATTAATATGATTACTGGTTTTGATATTTCGCTTGAACAGTTAAAAACTATCCGAAAGATTTATGAAGGAAAAATTTATTTTGATGTTCACACTCTTTCACGCGGCGTCGGTAAAAATATGAAAAGAGAATTCCGGCCTATTCCAAAAGTTAGGGAATGGCTTTCTTGCGTGAACATTGTTCAACTTAATGAAAACGAATTACGCACAGTTGTTAATCTTGATGATGAATACGATTGCGCCCAAAAAATTCTTGGCTTTGGTCCGGAGATTTTGATTATTACAAAAGGAGAAAGGGGCGCGCAATTGTACCAAAAAATTGGCAACTCGATAAAATCATTTTCTGTTAGTCCGTTAAAAGTGCAAACTGTGAATAAAGTAGGATGCGGCGATATTTTTGGGGCAGTCTTCTTTTATTCATATATTTCTACAAACGATGTAGTGCATTCCTTGTCAACGGCAAACAAAGCTGGTGCGATTACGGCTGCTACGTTGGATATTACTAATTTTTCCAGGCTTAATTTGAATGATTAACTCAGATTTAATAAAAACAAGAATTTTAATCATTGGTTCGAACGGTATGTTGGGGCAGCGGCTCGCTCAATTTTTTCTTGCATCGACCAACATAGAATTGATGTGCGCTTCAGCCGAGGATGAATCGTTTATCAAAAATATCCCGTACAAGAAACTGGATATTACTCAAAAGCAGCAGGTTAGAGAAATCATTTTGAATTTCTTCCCTGATTATGTAATTAATACCGCGGCTTTTACAAATGTAGATAAATCCGAAACCGAAAAAGAAACCGCCTGGAAAGTAAACGTAAACGGAGTAGAAAACATTGCTCTTTATTCGTGGACGATCGATGCCCACATGATTCACATGTCTACCGATTATATCTTTGACGGCAAGAGAGGACCATATTCCGAAAATGATAAGCCGAATCCAATTGGATATTACGGCAGAAGCAAATTGGCCTCAGAAAATTCAATAAGGACAAGCGGTGTAAGGTTTACAATTATCCGCACAAATATTCTTTACGGTCCGGTAAAATACGGCAGACCGGATTTTGTAAAGTGGGTAATCGATTCGCTCAAGGACGGAAATAAAATTAGAATCGTCACGGATCAAATTGGCAACCCCACCTTCATAGACGATTTGGTTGGCGCCATTCATAAAATAATTGAATTCAAGAAGGAGGGGATCTACAACATCGGCGGCGCCGAACTTCTTTCCCGGTTCGATTTTACTAAACGTATAGCCAAATATTTTGCGCTGGATGAAAATCTTATTCTGCCGGTATTAACCGAGGAATTAAATCAAACGGCTCCAAGACCGCTCAATTCCGGTTTGATTACTCTTAAAGCCGGCACCGAACTTGGATTTAAAGCCCGCTCAATCGAAGGGACTTTTGCATTAATTCGGAAAGAATTGAATCTTTAGCAGCGCTTTGTTTTCAAAGTTTGAATTTGAAGATTGACAAATTGAACTATTATTGACAATTTAAATACCAGATTGAGCTCAACTCAACATTCAACAACAACTCTAAGGAGGATAAAATGAAGAAATTATTTACAATTCTTGTTATTGTACTTTTTGCAAGTGCTTTCTCTTACGCGCAGGTTCAAGTTCAAAGCGGTACTTTTTTCTATGATAAGACTGCAAAGGGATATACCCTGCATGAAAATCAAGGCAAGAGAACTGTCGATTTTGAAATTAATTTTACCAAGCCATTCGACAAAAAGCCCAAGGTTGTTATTATGCCGTCTTTAATTGACGCCGAAAGAGCCACGCAAGTTCGTTATAACATTTCGGCCAAAGGCATTTCCCGCGATGGTTTTGTTCTGCAAGCAGAAGTATGGGGTGATACACAGTTTAATGCCATCGGAGGATTCTGGCTCGCCCACACAGAAGAATAATTTTTAGTCAACTCTTTTCAAGCCGTTAACCTTAACAGGAAAACGGCTTTTTTTATGCCTGCTGTAGTGTCAATAAAATTGGATTTAATTTTCGATTAAAAATGATTAGGTTTCAACAAAGTTTATAGGTGGACTTATGAAAAAGTTCGCGATTATATTTTTGTTGTTTTACAGCAATTTAGTACTTGCCCAGTCTCCTTATTTTAGTTTGGATGCCTACAAAAACTTTTTATTGGAACATCAAAATCTATCATCGCACGGATTGATGTCGATGTACCCGGCAGGCAAATTTTCTGCACGCTTAAACAGCTTCCCGTCAAACATCGCTTACCTAGATTCCGTTAAACAAAAAATGAAATTAACCTCTTATGAAACGGAGCTTTTAACGAAGAACGGATTTGTTGCGACCGAAAGAGTGACTGAAACTAATTTCCTGAATATGTTCCGCAGAATCTGGTCTAATGATTTACCGGTTTTTATTACTACCGATGCGGTTCTCAACGCCTTGCATCTTTCTTACGATTTAATTTTGAAAAGCGCGGAGATTAATTTTTTAATCCCAAAGGTGGATGAATTGCTTAACAATCTTTATACTAATTTCTCGTTCTTGGAACAGAAGTATGCCGCTGACCCGGAAATGATGACCTACCTTAAAGATGCAGACTTATTTTTATCTGTGCCAAGAAGAATTTTCCGGGAAGGAAGTTTGACTTACTATCAGGATAATCTCCCGGCGTTGAACGCTT
>DAIEQA010000077.1:0-17146 GCA_027348115.1 Ignavibacteriales bacterium | reverse complement strand
GTTTGAAAACAAATCATTTTCAAACCTTTTAGTGCTGCCCCGTCAGGGGTCGAACCTGAAGTCTTCTGATCCAGAGTCAGACGTGTTGCCAATTACACTACGGGGCAATTTTTACTGGCCAAAATTAATGAACATTATTCCATAAACCAAATTGTCGAAGTTTTTTTATCTACAAAGTAAATAAGTTATTATCGAAAAATTCTTCTAACTCTTTAGCAACTAATTTTTACTTGCAACCTATCAACCATCACTCGTAATATTTATACTTGACTTCAAATTTCCACGTAAATAAATTGTTAACGGTATAATAAAAGACTTTCAAATATGAAAAAACGGCTTCTGCTTTTCGGATCATTTTTATTGATTGTTTCACTCTTTGCCAGTTGTTCATTTAAAAAGAACGAGAACAATATAACCAATCCGATGGGCGGTTCAGGTAAAGTAACATTTAACGGTCAAGTAGTGGATAATTCCAGCGGCGATGCAATTGAAGGCGCTGTTATCCACGTCGCAATTGATACAACAACTCAGGGCGTCTTAACCGACAGCGACGGCAAATTTAATCTTGCCCTTACTCTAAGTAAAGGCGGCGATCTCAATTTGATAGCTTTCAAAGAAGGATATATCCCAGATACAATCCATGTTTTTGCCGTTATCGATCAGACCATAAATGTTCCGACAATTAGGTTAAAGGCTTCATCTGTAATTCCGGCAACTTCGGGAAGCCCCGCTTCAATTGATCTGTTTTCGCAAAGTGCAAACAGTGTTGGAGTAAAAGAAACGGGAGCGGTTGAATCGGCAACATTTATCTTCCAGGTAAAAGATTCAAGCGGCTACCCGATTAATTCGGATAGTGCGGTTGATGTTTCATTTGAATTCGGCGGCACTGCCGGCGGAGGAGAATATCTTTTTCCAACACATGATAAAACCAATGCGGACGGAAAAGTTTCCGTAACACTAAACAGCGGTACAAAGGCGGGAGTAATTCAATTAATCGCTAAGTTTACTTGGAAGAATAAGGTAATTCAATCCAAACCTATTCCGTTTACAATCTACAGCGGATTCCCGGTTCAGGAAAGGTTTGCGGTTGCCAGCGATAAATTAAATTACCCGTATCTTGGTGTGCTGAATAAAGAAATATCTTTTGTTGCGTTGTTGGGAGATAAATATTCGAATCCCGTAAGAGAAAACACAGCCGTTTATTTTAGTACAACCAGTGGGGTGATTGGAAGATTTGTATACACAGACGATTTGGGAAGAGCGAAATCCACATTAGCAACATTCGGAAATCCCAATTTACCTAACGATGGCTCCAGTCCGTATTGGGGCCCGGGCTTCTTTAAAGTTACTGCAAAAACTATAACTGAAACCGCCGACACAATTTCGACTTATACTATTCGTTTACTTTCGGGCGACCCTGTGCTATCGAATTTAAATCCGACTTCATTTGCATTAGACAACGGCGGAAGCCAAACCTTTACGTTTTCCATCACGGATGTCAACGGCAATCCGATCTCTTCCGATAATTCGATTTCGTTTAATGCCCAGGGAGGCACATTAACTGCCAGCCCGACATCCTATTCAATTCCAGATGCATTAACCGGCGGAGCGAATATTACTGATTTCAAAGTTACAATTGGAGACAGCGACCCTAAAACTGATGAATTGAAAAATTCGACATTAATAATTACTGTCTCCGGTCCTAGAGGAACATTTTCCTATACAATTTTCGGAACATCCCGATAACAAATTTTTTGTTTTTGAAAGCCGGTTTATACCAACCGGCTTTTTTATTTTATCCTATCAAAATTAAAACTATATGTCGAAAAGAATTATTAACATATTGATCGCCGGGATATTATTTAATTCCTTCATGTGCTCTGCACAATCCTTGATCTTCGAAAAACAACTCGGTTCTTTTAAAGGGGCAAAGTCTTTTTCATTCACTTCAGCCGGATTTGTTTTTGTAACAGACACAACCTCAAACGAATTGATAAAACTTGATACGCTCGGAAACGTAATTAAATTTATTGGCGGTTACGGATGGCAGTCTTCGGCGTTCGATGATCCGGTAGATGTTTTTGCCACTTCGTTGAATGTTTATGTTTCCGATAAGAATAATAATAGGATTCAATATTTCGATAAAGATTTAAATTTTCTTTCTCAACTATCGACTCAAAATTCAACCGATTCCCGCTACGTGTTTAATTACCCTACTTGTTCCGCCGTATCCAATCAGGGAGACTTTTTTATTTTGGATTCCGATAACAAGAGAATTCTAAAATTTAATCTACGCGGAGAATTCCAAACAACCATCGGCGGTTTTGATGCCGGATTGTACTCGCTTTCGAACCCTGTAAGTTTTGCTATTACGAGCAGCATTAAACTGCTTGCGGTTGATCCGCCTTCGGTTGTAGAGTTCGATCAATTCGGCAACGGAATCAGGAAATTCTCATTACCTTTCATACCAACAAACATTAACTCATTCTTACAATTAATATCCGTTAATGATAAAAAACAGGTGGCTGTATTTTCAAATACGGATTTGGAAAACGGAACGCTTAACCCTATAGTTCTTACTCCTAAGATCGACGCTGACATTATGGATGCATGTGCAATGAATTCGGAACTCTTTATATTGACAAAAGAGACAATCTTAGTTTACAAGATAGTTCTGCAAAAATAATCATGAATAGATCATTTCGGATTTTAATCTTCCTTGCAATTCTAATTTGGTGTGCAGGAATATTTTCCGAGTGGCTTATTCCAATAAATCAAACCTTAGTATTAGCGATTCCATTTCTAGAAAAATCTTATTCGCTTGTTTGTCATCAGCTTCCAGAACGGCTAATCAAATCTGATCACTACGAAACGCTGGTATGCGCAAGGTGTTCCGGAATTTATATTGGTCTGCTTATTTGTAGTTTCGCGTCTCTTTTCATCGAACTGAAATCTATTCATAAAATAAAGTATCTTTTTTATGCGAGCATTCCATTGGCCGCAGATGTAATATTCCACACATTAAATATATATCACTATTCAAAGACTATAGCTTTTTCAACGGGAATTCTTTTGGGTTCGACCGGATTTTTATATCTTTACAGCGCGTTGAATCAACTATTTGCCGAATTAAAGAGCAACCGAGTGTGAAAAAATATCTGCCTTCATTAGTCTGCGGTTTTGGTGCAGGGGTTTTACAGATTGTGCCATTCGTTAAAAGTTTTTCATGTTGTATGATAATGCCTCTTGCAGCGTTTCTTGCGCTCCTGCTCGATCAAAGAGCGACCAACTCCTTTGGCTTTATCTCCGCCAAGAAAGCATTAATGATCGGTTTAATAACCGGCTTTTATGCGGCTTTGTTTGGAACCGTGTTTGAATTGTTTATTACTTTTGTTACAAAGCAGAACGATGTAATAGCCGCTTTCCCTGAACTTCAAAGAATGATTCAAGGATTTCCGGTTACGGAAGATATTAAGAACGAGGTAATATCATTATTCCAAAAAGTAAGAAGCGATATACTTACCTACGGATTCTCCTGGTTTTATACGCTTTCCGTGGTCGTTAATAATTTTCTTGTTAATATCGTATTCGGTATTGTCGGCGGATTGGTCGGATCGAAAATAATAAACAGCAGAACCGGCAACGTTTAAAAAAATTTAATATGCAGAAGGTTTATCAAAAATGATTTCCGCTTTAATTTTTTCTGCGCACCTATTTTTTATACTGATCATTTTCACAAAGAAATGGCAGGATGAATCGCTCTCATCGGCTTTCATCAATTTTGCGTTGATAATAATCTTGTTTGCCGTTGGCTGGTCGATTGCCACCGCGGTAGTTAAATTATTTATCGACAGTAAAGGATTCGGAATTCAATTCGACGGGGATACAATTTCCCTCACTCTTTTATCGATAGTGGAATTCTTTTTTTACAGGTTTTATTACGGAGAAAAAGAAACGCCGCAGGATATTACTGAAGGCGATACGGAAAAGTAATTACAACGGTCTGTTCCATTTGTTTTGCATTTTGCGGAAGCGGCTCGAAGCGCCATTGACGCAAAGAGTTTATCGCGGCCATTTCCAATTGCGCGTCGGCTTTAATTAACGGAACTATTCTACTAACGGTTCCGTCCGGTAAAATTGTAAAGCGTAGTCGTAAATCGATTTCTTTAGATACACCTTCGGGGTACTCAGGCAAACTATAACTGTAAATTCTTCTTTTGCCGTTTCCTCCGAAATCAAGTTCAAAACCGAAACCGCCACCTCCGCCCGTGCCTTCTCCGCCATATCCAAAACCGTCTCCCTTTGTGTTGCCTTTGAGCAGCGGCTTCAACTTGCTGTCGGAGTTATTTTCTTTTTTATTCTTATCCGAACTTGCAATTTGGTCATCGTCTTTTACAGGCTCTGCTTTCGGCAGCTCAACTTTTTTATCCTTCTCCTTTTTTTCTGGAGGTGTTTCTGCTACCGGCGAATTTTTATCCGATTGATCCGTCTGCCCGCTCCCGCCTTTGCCTCCCGAACCGAATCCTGGTCCGTAACCAACCAAAACATATTCTTCTTCCGGCGTGCCTGGAGATAAGTTTGTGAGAACAAGCAGAATTATAAAAATTGCGTGAATAGAAATTGAAAATAAATACGAAATATATTTGGGACCTTTAAATGACATTAGAATGACGCTAAATCCGTTTGCAATGTTACGTTATTTATTCCATTATTCTTAAGCGAACTAATTATATTCCGAACAAAATTTATTTTGGCAGAAGCGGTCGGCTGAATAATAAAATCCAGGTTCTTACTCTTCTTTAATCGTTTTAACTCAGCAGGCAAATCGGCAAGAGAAATCGTTCGGCCTGCCAGCTGCATTTTATCTGTATCTACATTTAAGACAATTGTTTCATTGCCCGCCGTTGCTGTATTCATATTCGTTTCGGTGTATTTTATTCTCACACCGTATCTATGCAATGATGCAAATATTACAATCACGAAAACAAGGAGTATCATTATCACATTTAACGCCAAAGTGAAATGAAATGTTTCAATTGATTTATGTCGAATGCCCGGCTTCATTCTTTGGCATTCTCCTTCTCAAATTCATCGGGGCCGCTTTCGTTTTCAGGAATTTCTATGAGATCGAATATCTCCGACGCAATTCTCTCCATATCGATTACTGCTTTCGAAATTTTATTTACGAGATAATTATATACAATGACAGCAACAATTCCCACAAAAATGCCGAGTCCGGAGGAGACTAATGCATTCCAGATTGCATCAGAAAAATCTCCGAACGTAGCATTGTTCTGCGGATTTTCCAGCATCCTAAACAGCGAGCCAATACTTAATACAGTTCCTAAAAATCCTACCAGCGGAGAGGCGGCGGAGACAGCAGCCAGAGCGCCCATATTTTCTTCCAGCTTAACTACTTCCGATTGACCGGAGGCATCGAGTTCTTCTTCAAACCTGGCTTTACCAAACTTGTGCTTTTTCAATCCCCTTCTTACAATATTAGAAATTGCCGATTTATCTTCCATGCAAAATTCCAAAGCGGCATTAAAATTATTCTTTTTCAGCAGTGCTCTAATTTTAATTGCGAATGAAGGTATAGCGGATTTTGCCTCATTAATCATTTTGATTTTTCTTAAGGCAATTGCAATAATCCAAATTAAACTAAGGATTAGAATCCAAATCTCAATTGAGGGGTTTAAAAATAATTCCAACCATTTCATAAAATAAAATCCGCAAGTTAAAATTTATTTTTATTCATGAAATCCTGGGCTTCATTTTGAGAGTTGAAAGAACCTATCCGGACCCGGTACCATGTGCCTCCCTTTTGGGGAAGATACGCGCTAACAATAAACGCCTTAAATCCCAGCCGTCTTAAACGCTTGGCTTCCTGTTCTGCTTTGTCTCTATTCCGCCACGATGAAGTTTGAAAATTATATTTTGTTCCGTCGAAGTAAATAGTTTTATTTACACGAGTATCGGCGGTTAGAGTCCGGTACATCGAATTGTCGTCGCTTTTTTCCGCGGCAGAGGATTTAACGGGACTTTCTTTTTTGGCAGTTAATTCCGAATTTGTCTTTGTTGATACCGCATTATTAATGCCGGTTTTTGCAGTTAAAGATTCATCACTGCCGCCGGATTTTATAGGGACAGGCGGTTTTGCCGTTGTGGGAAAATTATCAAAATCGTCCAGCCCGATCCTTGTTGAATCGACATTGGATTTTCTAACATTGGCTTGAATGATAGAATCGACAACTGATTGTTCCGATTGCGGCTTTTGCGCAACGGCATTATTAGCTATCGAGGTTTTCTGCTGACTGTTGTTCCTTAGAAGAAAATAGATGGAAGCTGAGATAACTATGAAGGCCGAAAAAATCAGAATGAATATCTTTCCGAAATAATTATCTTTTTCCGGTTTTGAAGGCGCCGGCGGCAAATTTTCCCTCGAATATGTACGCCTCCTCGGCTCTTCCTCAAGAACGATCGACATTCGTTTGTTTTGTTCCGGAGTTTTGGCGGCAACAAATTCATATTTAGTCGGAGGGTTGGAAAATTCCAAATATACTTTTTCATCATCCTTGATGGAAAATTTATTTACAGGCCTTTCTTCTTTTGTAGGAAATTTCGGTTGGGATTCTTCTTCTTTATCGACTTTCCAATCGTCATTTTTTATGTCGTCTTCGAAAATGGTTTTCTCTTTTTCAATCGCTTTCTCGAGCTGCGCAAAAAGATCTTTATACAATTTATTGCTGGAAATCGAATCGTCTTTATTCTCCAACTCCTTATCATCCACCATCTCATACTTTGCTTCTTCGCCTTCAAAGCGGTTTATTCCAAACTCCTCTTTTAATTCATCTCCCCAATTCCACTCAACCTTTTCACCAGTAGTTTCATCTTCTTTAAGCCATAAATCTTCTTCATCAGCAATATCTTCGGTAATATCCCCGGTAGTCTCGTCAACCGGGAGATTCAAATTCGAACTCTCGCTTTCATTTTCTTCTATTGTTTTAAAATCCTCTATATTAGCATCGAGCTCGGCAAACAGATCTTTTTTAAGATCAACTTTTTTGTCTTCCTCTAAAACAAGGTCTTCTTCTGCTTCGTGATTTTCGTCCGGAACTTCATCTGTCCGCTTATCAACATGTAACTCAGAAACATCTTCCGTTTTCTCGCCGGTATCCTCAACATCCTGGCCGGCTATCAAATCGGTATTGATATTTTCATCAATAATTGAATCCTCGCTTAGTTCATTCGATAATTGAGATTCAAACTGTTCCTCCAAATTTTCGGCAACCGGCTCTTGCTCTTCCTGATTCAGAAAGGTTTCGATATTTACAGTTCCGGTTGCTTCTAAAGGTTCCGGTGATTCTTCAAATGATTGCTCGCCTGGCATTTCTTCCGCTTCAGGAATATCTTGAGCTAAAAATTCATTTATACTTAATGACGGTTGTTCTTCTTGATGATCCGGCTCATTTACCTCATGGGAAATATTATCATCCGTGCCGGAAATTGTTTCGCCGAGCAATTCGGCAAGCGAAATTTCCTGAAGCGGTTCTGTAATTTCGGGTTTTTCATTATTGATTTCCTCGTGCGGTAATTCTGCCTCATTCTCTCTATCGGTCTTGTCGAAAGTTTCATCGGCAATATCAGGATTAACCTCCGCGCTTACGGTATCGGCAGCATTGTAATATTCCTCGCTTTCATGAATTTCCACATCCGGTGTTTCATCATTCGCCGGAACTTCTGCCGGATTTTCAACTTCCTTAACATTTTCATCTTTTATTTCAGAAGTAAGAGTTGAAAGCGTGTCTTTTATTTTGTTTCCTTCGCCCGCCGATTCGTTATTCTCACTATAATAACCGTCAAACAAATCGAAGTTTGGAATTTGATCCGACTCAATAATTAGTTCTTTTGCTCTTTCATCAATAGACTTCTTCAACATCGCGTAAGAAGTTTCCGAATCGGGCATTTCTTCATCCGCGAGAGGCAGCAAAGGTTTTCCAACGCCTATGCTGAATACGTTTGCATCAAGTTCGGTTTTACCTTTTGATTTTGGAGTCACATCAAGCGTTAAATACAAATTTCTGGAATCTCGATCAAAATCTTCAAACAGGTTGGAAAATATTATTGTGCGTCCGCTGCTATCCTGTTGGTCGGACGGTTTCAATTGGAAAAATCCAATACGGGGCACTTTTAAAGTCAGACCTTCGTGAAGACTTTCCAATACCTTTTCTATGAAAGTCTCGTAGGCCAATTCCTTTTGAGAAGACGATACACCAAGTACATCGGCTATTTTTATTTGAAGGTCTTTTAAATTCATCCCGTTTAATTTTTCTCAAGTAATATTACCATCTGTATTCAATTCCTGCAAGAATATCAAATGGTTTTTCCTGATACTGTCTCCAAACAAAATTACTTCTATTCAAGATGTTTTGAAAGTCCGCCGTTAATTTTAATCCGGTTAACAATTCGTAATCTAAGGCGAAAGAAAGATTGTGATAATCTTCCAGTTTATTCGTGTTGGCTAGATCCGTGTACGAATTCATAGCTATATGATAGCTCGCTCGTAAACCGAGATGAAAATCAAAATCGTAGCCGTAAGTTAAACTTGATGAAAGCAACGGCTCGTAAGGAATTTTATTATCCGAATCGTTTCTCGTGTCTTTGTACGTCATTTCTCCAATAAAGAAACCGTAGATACTTGTATAATAATAAAAATCCAGCTTAGAAAACAAAACTTTAGCGACGGACGATGTCTTAAGATCGAACTTGCCCGGGTTTGCCGAGTCGTCGAAGTAGAGATAGTTCTTTATACTTTGATAGCCGCCGGAAAGAGCAAAGGTTATATATTTATCGTATTCGTAACGAACCATACCGGTTATATTGTTATCATATTTTTCGAATATGTTATCGTTTACACCGAAATTATAGTAGATATTTTTCTTCAAGAGATCATTTACGGTATAGAACTTAGCTTGAGGTTTAAATTCAGCATCGAGCGTAAGATTGTCGTTCAATTTAAATTCTACCGAACCGAACGGTGTTAAGAGCGAGTTGTTTCCAGAGGCCGAATAAGAAGCGCCCGCGGTAAACCGGAAATTATCCGAGGGCATGAGTTTAATATAACCTTCGCCGGAATAAAAATTATAGGAATTATCTGCGCCTAAATTATTAGTGAGACTTTGTCTTTCATAATCTCCTTTGAAACCGAACATGAAATTATTCCATTTAAAGTCGAAATAGGCGTTAGGATTCAGAAGTACTTCCTTAAAATTATTTTCGCCGGCGGTTAATATGTTTCCCTTTACTGCTGCCCCGTAATTTATCCACCTGTTCAGTCTGCTCGAAATAGAAAGCAAACCGCTTCCTTTATTTGTTTCCCGCAAGAATGACGGGTCCTGCGAAGCGAACAACCGGTAAGAATCTCTTGAGTAATCTCCGGAAATTTTAATAACCGTTCCCGGCAGAAATCCCGAACGCGTACTGATAAAAAATTCGTGCGTCATAGAAACGCCGGAAGTATTGAAGCCGGAGTTAGGCACATAATCCTTTATGTTCGATCCCCAGACCTTTGCGTTAAAGAGGTAGCTATCCAGCGATTGATTAATGTTAAACTCTCCAGTCGGAAAAGAATATCTTCCGGCTTGTACTTTGAGAGAAAAATTATAGTAATCACTATACGGCTGGATGGAAGGGATAATGGAAACAGGGTCCGATGAAATCATAAGCGGCAGTTCTTCCGGGTTATAAGTTGGCGTGAAGAATGCCTGGGAGAGAGTCGGAATAAACTCCGGCTTTGGCTTTTTTGCAGTAGGAATATTAATTGTTTGTTTGCCCGTGATTACAAAATCCGGCAGTTCAATTCCCTGCTGCTCATTCTGTGCGAATAAAACCGAGCTAAAGCTTATAATAAAAAACGCTAATATTTTTTTCATAATTGGTTCAGTTTTCGTTTAGCTTCTTTTGCAAAATCTCCGGTTGGATGCTTGGTTAAAACCGCCCGGTACATATCCCTCGCCTGTTTTTTGTCCTTCATTTTTACGTAACAATCGCCCAGCATTAAAAGCGATTTGGAATACCACTCATCAAAAGAGGCATACACGGAACGAACTCTTACAAGTGCCGTAATTGCGTCCGGGATATTGTTTTGATTAAACAAACTTACGCCGTAATAATACTGGGCGGCAGCACCTATATCGTCCGGTCTTCCTTCTGCGACTTCCTTAAAATATTTTTGAGCCGCGTCAAGATTATTGCGCTGCATTTCTATTAAGCCCAATTCAACCTTCGCCTTCTCGACAAAAACATTTCCGCTAAAATCGCTTACAATCTTGTTGAATGTATTATACGCGTCCGCCTGTTGATTATTTTTTCCTTCATCAACGCCGCGAAGGTAAAGTAGTTCGGGAAGTCTATTGGAGCCAGGCTGTGCGCTAATAACTTCGTTCAATACAGTTATGGCGTCGCCGTACTGCTTCTTATCCGAATAAATTGTTGCGAGCTCGATGGAGGAAGAAATGCCTATATCCGATTTTAAAGCTCCCTGCTTTGCCGTCAAAAAATAATTTATCGCGTCGTCATCTTTGTTCATATTCTCCGCGCTTTTACCCATCCAGTAATAAGCATTGGGAATAAACCGGCTGTTCGGGTAGTGCGAAATAAAATCCTTGTACGCCGTTATAGCCGCGTCGTATTTCTGTATGCTGTAATATAAATCTCCCTTCTTGAAAAATATTTGATCGGCAAATTTGGAATTCGGATTGGCGTCAACAAACTGGTTTATATAATCGATCGCTTTTTCGGGCTCGTTCTTAGCAACATAAGCGTATTGAATTCCATTCACCGCATCGAATACATACTGTGTGCCCGGAAATCTAGTAATCACGGTCGAGTAATAAACTATCGATGAATCGTATTCGCCCTGGTTGAAGTACCCGTCGCCGATGGAATAATACACCATCGGTTTCAAACTCGAACGCGGGTATTTATCGAGTAATTCTTTGTAGCTTGTTATTGCATCCGGAAAATCGCCTTGCTGAAAATGAATCCACCCGATTACATATTGAGATTGATCTGAGTATCTTGAGCGGGGAAATTTCTTTTGCAGCTCGTCGAATACTTTTACAGCGTCCGAAGGTTTGCCCGCTTTGTACAGCGATTGACCATATTGATAGTATGCATGATCGTTATCGAGCGAGACTCTTTCGCGGGAAAATATCTCGCGGTAGATTGCGCTTGCCTTATCAAATTTTTTCGTGCCGAAGTAACTGTCGGCCAATCTTAATTTTACTTCGCCGATATTCCTATCGTTGCCGTATTTGTTTACGTATTCACTAAAATAGTATGTAGAATTGGCAAAGTCCTTTAGGTTAAAATATGAATACGCCTTCCCGAGTAAAGTCCCCCTCCTTAATTCCTCGTTAGCCGGCGAAACCGCATTATAAGATTTCAAAGCGGCAGAATATTTGTCTAAAGCAAAATAAGATTCGGCCAGATAGAAATTAACTTTATCCGGCTCAAACTCCGGCGATTTTTTTCTAAGCTCCTCCAAGTATTTAACCGCCGCTTCGGATTCGTTGCTGTAAAAATCGGCGGCTGCTATTCCGAATTTCGCCCGGTCGTTCATTTCCTTCTGATCGCCTGTAAGCTTTAGCGCCTCCGAGAAATATTTTTTTGCGTCCTCGTAATTCTTTTTATTCAACTTCATTTCACCAAGCAAAGTATAAGCTTTTCCCCTTGTCTGCCTGTCGCTGGACATTGTGGCGTTAAGAAGCGATTTCTCCGCCTCGGCGGATGTTCCGCTTTTTGTATAAAATACCGTTCCCATTGCCAGTTGAGCTTTTGCGGCAAGAGAGCTCTGGGGATATTCCGAAAGAAATTGTTTGTATATCTCATTGGCCGTCTTCGTGTCGCCGGCATATCTTTTACACTCGCCGCTCCAGAACAGCGAAACCGATTTTAGTGTGTCGCTCGACCCCTTGTAAAGCTGGTCGAATATTTGGAATGCTTTATCATAATCGTTCAATTGGAAATTTATCCAGGCCAGGTTATAGTTTATACGCTCAAGAAACTCCGGCCGCGTCTCGGTCTTTAATAGCTCGTCGTATATCCTAATCGCGTCGTTGTATTCTTTTAACCTTACAAATGAATTAGCAAGGAAAACTTTCGCGTCGAACAATCTTTCGGCGGATAATTTTTTTATCAGCGGGTCACTCAATTCAAGAATAGCATTATCATACTGCGCCATTTTAAAATAGCAGATACCGATTCTAAGCTGGGCTTCCGGCGCAAGCGGCCCGTCTTTATAATAAGCAAGAAGATCGTCGTAATATTTTACCGCGTTAGCATAATCGGCGGTCTTTTCGTAAACCTGCGCAAGAGAGTAAATTGAATACGGCACATACTTATTCGTATTCTTATTTGAAATTGCCTCGCGGAAATTTTCTTCGGCGTCTATATTTTTATTCTCTTCCGATAAGGATTGCGCGATCCAATAATAAGAGGAACCGGTAAACTCGCTTCGCGGGTAATCGGCTTGAAGCAGTTCAAGTCTGTCCCTGCATCGTCTGTAATCCCCTTTTGTAAAATATATCGAGCCGAGTTTATATAAAGCCGGTTCGCGAAGATTGGAAAACTGGTATGTTTGTACAAACGATTCGAATTCCTCAGCGGCGCCGTCAAGTTCGTTCATGTTTAACAGGCAGTCCGCTGTGTAATATCTTGCCATCACAATTTTCTGCTCGTCATTTTTTCCTTCAGCGACAACTTTCTTAAACAGCTGAAACGCGGTTCCGAAATCCAAATTCTTATAAGCGTTGAACGCCTCTGCCAGCTTATCGGCTTCGGCGGCTTTATTAGCTTGCCCGCGTGCTGCGGCTGCAGTCAAAACCATTAACAATATTAAAATAATCTTTCTTGTCATAAATCAAAATTTATTAGAGGTTATGTATTAACTTCATTTATTACCGCGACGTTTACTTCGCGGTACCGGAAACAAAACCCAACTTTCGGGCTTTAGCCCAAATAACATTAATTGTTTTTAAAACAGATTAGTGTATTTATCTACGCAATCATCACCTTCAAAATAACAATCACAATACCTCCCGCAATTCCCGAAAATAAATTTACCATATCGTTATTAATCCACTTTTTACCGCGATGATGGTTCGCCTCCGAGCCGCAATGTATTTTCTTCTCCGTTATTTTTGAACAAACAGTACATAAATTCTGCGCCTGTATTGTCGCTCCAAGTAAACTGTCGAAAAAACTTCCGAATACGCCGCTTACAATTATAAGAACAAAAAACTCAACCGTCGAAACAGTATTCCATGCAATGCCGGATAACGCTATTGCGCCTGCGCCAAATACCGCGCCGGTAGAACCGATCAAAGAAATTCCGCCGGATACTCCCTGCTCAGTCGGCTTAAGATTTAGAATATTATACGTAGCTGTTTTTTTCCAGGTTCCAATTTCTGTGGCCCATGTATCGGCGCATACAGCCGATAATGAGGCGAGGTAAATTAAGTAATAAAGTTCGTTCGGATTCAAGGTATAAAGAATTACAAGAATTCCTCCCGCGCCGCCGTTGGCTATTACCTGCATGTAATCTCTTACACCGCTTTTCTCAAAGTAAAGCTCTACTTCCTCGTTTTTCTTTTTGCGCAGCTTGGATAGTATGCTCGACAAAATAAAGAATGTCAGTATCGGCACGCTCCATTTAATACCACCTAGACTGAAAATCACACCGGCCAAAATAAATGTGGCTATTGAACCGCTTAACGTGAGAAACTTTACACGGTAAGAAATCAATACAATAATGGCCGCGAAGAAAATACCTAAAAGTATGTTCTGCATAGGAATAGTTTCCCCTATCTCGGTAAGAAACAAAATTAAAGATGTATTCGTTATGTCGCTATTTGACTGCAGCGCAGTTGATATGCTTGTGAATGTTTTGTGCGAATATAAACAAATGAGCTATGAAGAGAAAGGAGGAATAGAGTACATGCCGAGATTGTTCACCGCAGTAAAATGCGATTAATCAAGGGAAATATTTATAAATCTCTTTACGGTGAAGCACTCTTACTACTATTATAATATCATTTTCTTTTTTAGGCCCAACTCTGTAATCACCGAACCTAACCTTAAAATAATTTTTGTATCCTTTCATCGATTCAATTTTGTTACTCTCATGAAGGTATTCTAATTGGGGAAGCGTCTCAAAAATAAATTTCTCTATAGAGATTCGAGTTGTTGAGGGTATTAGCGCAAGTTCGTGTACACACTTCTTGCTGTACTCAACTTTCACTTTTCTTTCGGCAGGTTCTTATAAAATTCTTGAGCTTCGCGAATTTCAAGTCTCTCCTCAATTTCTTCTTTCATAAGCTGCACTAGGGCATAATTTTCTAAAATATCTTCAAGCTTTGTATAAGTATCGATATCTATCTGAACAGCTATCCTGTTATTCTGTTCATCAACTATATATTTCTTTTTTATTGCTTCCATTGTACATCTTCTTTTATTTGTTTAGAAATTAATACTTTTATTTCATAATACAATTACCGCCTCTAGCAAATATCCATAAACGTATTGCATATGAATATTTATCTCATGCATCCGCAAACAATATAAAAAATTTTGTTTTTATGTTGCTTTTAAAGGGTTTGAGATTGTCATTAAGCATTTACCAAAAATTACTCTGAGAAAATCTTTTTAATTCGTACTTGCATACCAATGTTTGTTTTGACATGCATGCGTGTTGTCCATGATTTAGTTTCGATTAAACAGGTATTTCTAAGACAGTTTCAGCGTACTTAAATTGCTTGTGCATGTTTCTAACGTAAATAAATTACCTTTTTGTTTAATCTGCATTCACCATACTTTTACTACTTGCTTGCCGGAGCTTAAATTTATAAACGGTCCCGCCGAATTATTCCCGTTCGTTCTCTCTTTTCCGAAATAATCTTTATCTATCGTCAGGGCGGTGCCGTCCGCGTTCTCAAATTCCGCCTTTGGAATCTTTGCTTTACCTAAAATACCCGATGTAATCAATTTGGCTTTGTTATTATAGAACGATGAATCAAATGTAAAATTCAGGTAAACATTTTTTCCTTCTTCAATCAATTTCATTCCAGGATCAAAATCCTGCGCTGCTAATTCGTTTTTATCTTTTGCCGACGGTTCCGCGCCGTTGTAATATATATTCCCGTCAATCCAATCCGGAAGTTTTGTGTTATCGTATCCTTTAAGTCCGTATGCTGTTTTGGAATCCTTTCCCCTGCCTACAAAAATATTATTATAGTATCTATCGTCGCCGCCCATAACAGTTGTTAATCCTTTTATGTCTGTTGAGTGAGGAAGAAAATACGGCGTAAAACGGTTCGGGTCGGGGTAATTATCTATACTTCCGGCAAAAAGATTATTTATGTACGCTCCTCCCTCGGACTGCGTTCTCACCGAAACATTCGAAAGAAAAATATTATTGTCCACCACGAACGGTCCGTGGTTTACTTCTAAGAATAAATCTTCCGCGTCGTTATTGTAGAATAAATTTTGAGTTACCCGCGTTCCCTGCGTCATCCAGTCCAGCCAAATAGCGCGCGGCGTATCATGAATCCGGTTGTGTTTTATTACCGCGTCCACTGCCGCGTGAAATTTTATTCCGCCGATTTCAGCGCCGGTGAATTGTCTTTTCGCGTTGATATTATAGATATGATTATTTTCTATAGTGCTGAATGCCGCTCCCATACTTCCGCAAATGCCGGTTTGTCCGCAGTCGAATATTGTATTGTTCCTTACTATGTGGGAACCGATATGCTCTTTGTTCCACCCGTATCTTAACACTTTAAAAACTACTTCGATATAATGAATGTTGCCGTCGTTGTAAACGTTGCCTTTATCCGCCGACCAAACATTCTGACCTGTGCTGCGTTCCTTTCCCAGTGTAATGCCCGAGCATTTGGATTCGCTAATTACATTGTTCTCGATGATCCATCCTTTATTCCAGTTGGTGGATACCATTCCGACCTGCTCGGCTGTCGGCGCGCCCCATTGTGTTGCTGCTTCGCTAAAATGGAATCCGCTGATTGTTATATAATTTATCCACGGCTTCGAAGGATAAAAACAAGTTCTCCTCGCGCTTATCTCTGCCAATTCCTTGTTGGGATTATACCCGTTAAAATTTGCCCAGATTGTTGTATTGTTCGAATCGCTCTCGCAGTACCAAACATACTTTGCGCCTTGGGGGTCCTTGGTGTTTTTATCCTCTGCCGGCGTAAAAACTTTTTCCAAATTTTCCCTTTCATACAGAGATTTGCCGTTAAGAAATACTTCTCCCGTATGATGTCCCCTGCCCAATCCGTTGAACCAGTCGCCGTAAATTGAATCTTTGTAAGGATTGTAATCCCCGAAGAAACTATTTGGAATAGTTACCTTCCAAACATTGCCCTTTACATTTTGCCAGTCCTTAATTACTTCCGAACCTTTAACTTCAACTAATTCTCCCGGCGCAGCGCGGTAGACAATTCTTTTTAAATCGCTCTCGCCCCCGCGGATCGGATTTACCCATTCCCTGTATGTTCCCGCGTGAACAGTAATTGTATCTCCCGGCACGGCATAATTAACTGCCTGCGCGATTGTTAAAAAAGGTTTTAATAGCGAACCGTCGTTGGAATTGCTGCCCGTCTTAGCCACGTGATATTCTTTTGCAATTATTGTTATGCTCACTAATAATAAAAAGAGGACTGTCTTCTTCATCTTATTTCCTCTACGATTTAAGCTTGAATGTGTGTAAAAACTTAGCAGCAAAATAACATTAGGAGATTTGAAAAGAAACGGTTCTCAGAATTGGAGTATTAATTACCTTACGCAAAGGAAATGATATCCTTGGCGGTCTCTATGCATTCCCACCAAAACAGCGGCGGGTAAACTTTGCGATCTCTGCGCCTGCCTACCGGTAGGAAGGTGAAATGTCTTTCTTTTTTCTCGCATACTTGCCCGGCTCTTTCTGACGGGGGCGCAAAGGAACAAATTCTGCGTAAGGTGAGTTACTAATCAGATTATATGTAAAAATCTACTGTTTATTTTTTCCCAATATTGGGCTGCCTCGTGCTATTTATTACTTGTTTCCAAAATATTCCACCGGGTGGAATGC
>DAIEQA010000071.1:0-23072 GCA_027348115.1 Ignavibacteriales bacterium | reverse complement strand
GCTTCCCATGTTATTCTAATTTGATTAAACTGCTGCACCGAACCTAAGTCAACCGTGATTGTTTGAGGATCGGTAAATTTTGAAGACCATCTTGTTCCGTAATTTCCATCAACAGCGTAATCGCCTATGTAACTTTGCGATTCAACCGATGAAACCGTAACGGTTTTTTTCAAGGCAAGATTCTCCGCCTGCTTCGGGAAAACTTTTAATGTAACTGTCTTTGAATTGTTGCTTTCATTCGTCTCCGAGATTGCGGATTTATCGTCGACCGCGGCTTGAAGTGTGTACGTCCCGGGTTTGCCTGCAACCCAATAATTTAAATTGCTGTCGGATGAGCCGTTAACATTGGCGCAAAGCAGGGCCATGCCGCCTTTCGCAATTGAATCCGTATATGCTACCGACCGGCTGACATCCGCGCCGTCGATTTTAAAACCTACTTCATGAAAAGTCGAGTTCGGGCTCGGACCGGTTCCGCGGTTTAAAACAGTTGCCAGAAAAATTACATGGTCTCCTTCTTGCGGGTACCTGGGAACGGAATAAATATTGGCAATTTGTAAATCTGGTTTCGGCGGACGCGGACGAATATCGAGTGTGCCGCCGAGCGGTAAATTATCAGAAGAACCGCCGACACGAAAAGTATACGGTCCCGGATCAATTTCGTAACTGTTGGTTTGCGGCCTGAAGTAATAAAGTTCGTTCGGCGTTATGTTGAATGTAACTGTTTTCGTTTCACCCGGTTCAAGATAAATTTTTTGGAATCCTTTCAGGTCCTTAACGTTTTTTGTTACAAAAGAAACCGACTCGCTTACGTACATTTGAACTATTTCTTCACCTGCCCTGCTGCCTGCATTAGTTACATCAACGCTTACCCAAATCTGATCGTCCCAAAAAGCCCATTTGGAATGCGACATTTGAAAATTACTATAAGCAAAAGTGGTGTAGCTCAAACCGTAACCGAAAGCGAATTGCGGAGTTTGCTTTTTGCTGTCGAACCAACGGTAGCCGCCGCCTAAATTATTATCCAAATTATTTTGGGATCGGTCCGGCAATTGCGAATCGCTCATTGCCATTGTCTGCGGCAGTTTGCCGCTGGGGTTATAATCTCCAAACAAAATTTGGGCAATCGCGTTTCCGCCCTCCTGCCCGGGATAAAATCCGTACAACAATCCTTTTACATTATTTAGGAACGGCGTTGCAGTGCAAATTCCTCCGCTGATTAAAACAACTATTAAATTTTTATTCGCGCTCGAAAGCAAATTAATTAAATCATTCTGCTTTCCAGGCAACTGGATAGAGTTATTCGCACGGTCGAAGCCTTCACCTTCCTGAGTTGCATCTAGCCCGCCAAAGTAGATAACTACATCTGCCTGACTGGCGTAATTAATTGCGTTGCTTACATCGCTTGCGTATCCGCTTCCGGTTATATCGCAGCCCTTTGCGTACAAAACTTTATCGATGCCTACATACTTTTCAATTCCTTCTTTCGGAGAAACTTTATAGAACGGATCAACCCAGCTGCTGCCTGCACCGTCTGTTTGCATTACCGCGGCATTGGGCCCAATAACAGCAATCTTGTTAATGGAATTTTTATCGAGAGGAAGAATATTGTCCTGGTTCTTTAGAAGAACAATGCCCTTTTTACCCGCTTCGAGTGAAAGCGCCTGGTGAGCCGGGCTATTTATGTCCGACGGATCGCCTTGAGGATAATAATTCATCATCCCGGATAAAAATTTTGTACGGAGAACTCTCGCAACGGCTTGATCGATAACACTAACGGGAAGTTTTCCTGAATTGACAAGATTTACCAATCCGTTGTTCTGATCTTGGTACAACCCTGAACCCATCTCGATATCGCAGCCGGCTGTTACTGCGGAATCGCAGTTGTTGTAGACCGACGCCCAATCGCTTACAACATAGAAAGGAAAACCCCACTTGGTTCGTAAATCTGTTGTAAGCAGCGTGGAATTTTTTGCTGCGCTCTTTCCGTTGATTGAATTGTAAGAACTCATTACGCTGAAGACGCCGCCGATTTGAATTGCTTCGCGAAATTGCAGACCGTGCTGTTCCAATAAATTTCTTTGAGATAAAGTATAATTGTTTGTAGTTCTTCCGTTCTGGCGGTACTCGGTATAAAAATGTTTTACCGTAGCCAGGGCCGGTGTTGACTGAATTCCCTGGACAAGCGCCGTATTAATTTTAGCGTTCAAGTAAGGATCTTCGCTCGTGCTTTCTGGCGAGCGGCCGTTGCGCGGATCGAGAGTTAAATCCAAGCATGGTCCAAGCGCTTGATGAATTCCTTTGCCGCGAAATTCCTGTCCCATTGCTTCGCCAACCCTGCGAATTAAATCCGGGTCCCACGTTGCAGCCAAACCGGACCCGACCGGAAAAGAAGTAGCCAAACCGTTTCGAACCCCGTGAGGGCCATCGGACATAATGAATCCGGGAATATTCAAACGCGTATTGTCTTCGGTATTAAACGATCCTTGCTGGTGAAGCTGCTTTACTTTTTCTTCAAGTGTCATCTGCGAAATTATATCCGCAATTTTTTCGTCAATTGTCTGTGAATAAATTTTGGTCTGAATCGTAAATATGAAACCAAGTATAATGATATTCGTTATGATGGATTTGATTTTTAACATGATATACCGCAAGTAAATTTTAAAGCAAAATATTTAATTAACCTTTTTATAAACACGAACGTATTCTATTTCCATCTTTTGTGGAAAGATGCTTTCATCTACTCCTTGAGCTCCGCCCCATGTTCCGCCGACGGCAATATTTAAAAGCAAATGAAAGTTTTTAAAGAACGGCCAGTACTGCCATCCATTGTTTCCATTGACGGAAGTGAAATACAATTTGTCGTCAACATACATTTTAATATCGTCCTTGGTCCATTCCATTACATAGTTGTGGAAAGTCGTCATGCAATCGGGGATGTTGATAGTTGCCGTTTTCTGTGTGCCTTTGGTGAAAACATATTTATTGCAATGAGTTGAACCGTGAATAATTCCGGGGTCGTAGCCGACGTGTTCCATAATGTCGATCTCTCCGTTATCCGGCCATCCGCCGTCGCCGAGATTCCAAACAGTGGGAAGCATCCAAATTGCCGGCCATGTTCCTTTGCCGTACGGAAGTTTAGCGCGAACTTCAACTCTTCCGTATGTCCAGTCGCCGCGGTTTGTTGTTACAAGTCGTGCGGAAGTAAAAGAACTTCCTTGATAATTTTCTCTTCTTGCCTCGATAATTAATTTGCCGTTATCAACACGGGCATTCTCCGATCTTAGTTCGGTATAAAATTGGAGCTCCTGATTTCCCCAGCCGCTCGCGCCTACATCGTAACCCCATTTCTTGGGATCTGGCAAACCTTTGTAATTAAATTCATCAGACCATACAAGTTCGTAGCCGGGTATCGCTGTGGAGTCTGTTTTGTTTTCCGGTTCATTCGATTGTGAAGAACAATTTGAAAAAAGTAAAATTAAAAAGGGGAATGAATATTTGGATATTTTGCTCAACATAAATTCCTCGAAAACTTTTTGGTGGTTGCAAAATTACAATATTTAATTACGAAGTCCAGAAAGAACTTCTTAAGGCATCATTTACATCCAATTTTTTCATAGATTGTGTGGGCTGTAATTCTAACACTTGTTTGCTATAGTTGTTATTGAATAAATTAATCGAAATAAAAATTATTAAGTAGGAAGATTAATGAGGAGATCAGCTTTTACAAATATTTATCTGTTGGTTTTGTTGTGTGCGTACTTTATAAGCGCAATGATAGTCTTGGCTCAAGATGGAAAAGATGTCGTTGCAAAAGCGGGCAACATTTCTGTAACAAGAGAAGAATTCAAAAAACGTTTTGAGTTTACGCCGCACCCCGGCACAGTTGGCGATATCGATTCCACTCTCGCTAAAAAAGAATTTCTTCAAACCCTTATTGCCGAAAAATTGCTGGCTGGAGAAGCCGTTAAAGAAGGTTTGGATTCGACGCCTGAGTACCTGAAGGCATATAATTATATCCGAGATTTTTATTTAAGAGACGCTCTTTATACAATCGAAGTGAAAAATAAAACTGCGCTTCCGGATTCCGAGCTGGCTAAAGGGAGAGAAAAAATTCGCCGGACAATCACCGTTAAATATATTTTCTCGCATGACGAAAAAGAAATTACGGATATATACCGCGCTCTAATGACCGGCGCCTCTTTCGATTCAATACTGGCTGCAAGACCTGAAAATGCCGAACAGAAAAACGCCGTCGAAATTACTTTTGGAAAAATGAACGAGATGGTTGAAGATTCGCTTTATAAATTAAAACCCGGCGAAATAACCGCGCCGCTCGAACTGCAGGAGGGCTGGTATATTTGCCGCGTATATTCGGTGAATGTGAAAAACGATTTACAGGAAATCGATTTGCAGAAAGTTGAACGCGTGGTAAGGGATAGAATGTATGACCGTACGTATGAGGCGTTTTATAAAAAGTTCTTTAAGGGAGTTGTGGTAAATGCCGACACAAAAATATTCAACGACCTGGCGCTGGCTTTATTCAGCTATATTAAGGAGAATGATAAATTCCTTGTGGCAAAGAAAGGCATCTACTCTCTGTTTGAAAAAGAAGTAAACATAATTAGAAATTCGTTCGACAAGAACGAGCGTAATTCTGTTTTTATCAAATTTCACCAGGAACCGGTAACGCTCGACGGATTCTTCGACTTCATGAGCAATGAAGGTTTTGAATTTGCAAGCAAAGATTCAATTCATGTCCGTTCGCGCCTGAACACATTTATTTCAACCTATATACAGAACGAAATACTCGCTCGTGAAGCATTAAGGCGAGGTTACGAAAAATTGCCGGATGTTGAGAACGATTTGAAAATTTGGCGGGAATATTTCTTATCGAACATGATAATGAAAAATGTCTATAAAAAGGAAACCGTCACGGATGATGAAGCGCTTCAATTCTATAACAAAAATAATAAATTGATACCCAAACCGGCGGAGTTTAAAATTTCGGAAATCGTTGTTGACAGTCTTGATACAGTGAAAAAAATATTTTCCGAGTTAGACAAGGGAAAAGATTTTAAAGAACTCGCAAGAGAGTACATTGCCGGCGATTCTTTGAAAAATAACGCGGGTGAATATGATTCGAATCAGTTGGATGATAAAAGCGGAATTTGGGAAATCGCCTCGCGGATGAAAGTCGGCGAGGTCTATGGCCCGATAAAGGTTGCCGGAGGTTTTGCCGTTATCAAAATGTTAGAGAAACAAGAACCGAAACAGCTTCAAGCAGAAACTTTTGACGAAGCTAAGAACGATATAAAAAATATTCTGGAAACCCGGAAGATGACCGACAAACTGATAGACCGTACAGCGCAGCTTGCAATGGATAACAAACTGGAAATAAACGACAAGGTGCTTAACTCTATAAAAGTTAATATGATCAATATGATTGCTTTCCGCCGCTTCGGCTTCGGGGGTCAGCAAGTTGCGGTTCCTTATACGCCGAATTTTTCTTCGTGGTATAAGAAATATTTGGAATTGAGAAAATCGCTTTCGTTTTAGATTAGTATGTTTAAGAAAATTGAACAATTCGCCCGGACTTTCTATTTCTCAATTGCCGCTATTACCTTGCTCGTTGTTTTAACGCTGGCTTTTGTTTTCTTTTTAGGCGACGGCAGTTTTTCTTCCAAACCGGCAGTTAAGAAAATTTATTATGCAGATAATATTTCGAGGACGCATCAGCTGCTTATCGACCGGTTTAATAAAATTCATGAAGGAAAAATAGAAGTCGTTCCGATAAACCTGCCGTTTGAAAAATTCAGCACTAACGAGAGAAAAGAATTACTAATACGTTATCTTAGGAGTAAGAGCGACCGCATCGATATATTTTCGGTCGACCAGATTTGGGTTCCGCGTTTTGCAAAATGGACGGAACCGCTGGACAAATATTTTCCGCCCGCGTTTCAATCCACGCTTATCGAACAGGCAATGCGTACATGCTATAACAAAAAAGATTTGGTTGCGCTGCCATTGTACTACGATCTTGGCCTGCTCTATTATAACGACGAGGTGTTAAGAAAATCTCCCAATTATATGTCCATTAAAAAAGAGCTGGCAAATTTTATTACCTGGGAACGATTTATTGAAATAAGCAGGCAGCTCAAAAAATTGGGTTCGCCGGTTTATCTTTTTCCCGGTGACGATTATGAAGGATTAATGTGCAGTTTTATTGAACTGCTTGGAAGTATGAATAAACAGCTCATTGTAAATGATACGGTAAGATTAAATACGCCGGCGGCAGAAAAATCGCTGCAGCTTTTGGTGGATCTGGTAAACGATTCTCAAATTTCTCCAAAGGAAGTTTTAAATTCGCGCGACCCGGAATGTTATAAAAAATTTGTCCGCGATGACGGACTGTTCCTTCGCGGCTGGACCGGATTCCATTTTTGGTACCGCGATATAATCGGTCCCGAAAATGTCGATTCAAAATACCAAATTGCGCCTATGCCGCATTTCAAGGACGGCAAACCGGCTAGCATTATAGGCGGGTGGAACCTGATGATTTCAAAATATTCAACAAAGAAAAATGAGGCGATTGAGTTTATTAAATTTCTTGTCTCGGAACAGTCCCAGAAAACTATGTATGAGAACGGCGGGTACATGCCGATAAATAAAAAAGTTTATAACGACGGAACGTTTTTAACGGAACACCCGGAAATTAATTTTTACGAGAGAGTTATGGCAACCGGATTCAACCGCCCGTTCATGGATAAATATACACGGTGTTCCGACGTTATCGCTTTTTATCTTAACCAGGCTATGCGCAAGCAGATTAGCGTTAAAGAAGCTTTGATGACCGCGGAAAAAGTTATTAACTCCGGCGAGTTTTTCTTGAAGTAAATATGAAACAAAAAAATAAGTTCATCGAAAGTTTAAAGAAGTACCATTTTGAGTTGAAGCATTTGACAGTAGTGTTTCTTGCGCTTCTCATACTTCAACTTGTGCTTCTTTACGTCAACAAAGCATCGTTGCGGAATTTTGTGGATAACACACAGGAATGGTTTCAGAAAAACTCGGCGGAAAGATTTGCTGGCTTAAGTTCCTCCACCCTGGAATTACTTTTGGAAACTACCCGAAAAAATTCTTCCCCTTACAATACGGATCGGCGCAGGGTAATTCAATTCTTCGATATTATCTTAAACCAGCAGGTGCTTCAGCAAAATGTTGAAGAGATATGTCTTTTGATAACCGACGGAAATAAAACTTATGTTATAGATGATGGCAGGGTGCTTTACTCATTTATTTTTAGCCATAATATTGAAGAACCGGACGCCTCCTCGCGCCACAAAGAGGCCGTTAATATTTACAGAACAATTAAGCCCAACCTTGAAGCGAGCGAGCAGATTATAAATGTTTTAACGAACAACAGGACATATCATATCTTCGTTCCGTTTGTTCCCAACGGCGAGTTTATGGGCGCGCTGTATATGAAAAATACTACCGACGTTTCTTTTATTCAGCGCGAAATTATTTCCAACTACGAAGAGACTTCAATCATTTACACGGCGTTGTTCTTGCTCGGACTTCTGGCGATGTATTATATTTCTACCTACACGGTCAAAGAAAGAGACGAAGCACAGAAACATTTGCTTGATGAGCACGAAACGCGGATCAAACAGAAAATCGATCACGATAAAGAAGCCATGTTTACAAAAAGAATTTATCATACTCACCACAAAGCCGAAAAGGTGATGGGTTTTATAAAGGACGATCTCCGTTCGATAAATCCCGACAATATAGACGAAGTAAAATACCGCACAACGCGTTATTCCAATTTTATTTCCCGAGTTATTTATGATATGAAGTGGTACGATCCGCCGATACAAACTATTAGAAATATGAGTTTCCAAACGGACCTGAACGAGGTAGTTCGATTCATAGTAGATAATATTTTTAATCGTACGGCTAAAAAATCGGATTCGTTCGAAATCTCTTTGGAATTGGATCCGAATGTTCCGGTGATTCATATCAACGAATTTGTAATCTGGGAAATTCTTGAACCGCTTATTCAAAACAGCATCGATCACGGCGGCGACGAAAATATTTTAATAAAAATTTTAACCGTACACTATCCCGATCAAAAAATTACAAAGTTATTCATCGAGGATAACGGAAAAGGAATTGCACCAGAGCTTCTTGCCTCAGATGAGAACGGGACAAAACTTTTATTCCTCGAAAATATTACGACTAAAATCGACAGTCCCTCTTCCGGTTACGGGTGCTACATTGCTTACGAAATTGCCAAGCAGCGTTGCGGCTGGAACATTGATGCCGAAAATTTAAACGGCCGTGGCTGCAGATTTATAATTACAATACCACATTAATTACGGAGATTAAATGATAGAAGAAGGAACGATAAATGTTTTGTTGATTGAAGACGAAGAGTTCGACGTTAGGAGAATTGAAAATACGATTAAACCTTTTAGCGATAAAATAAAAATTGTTGATGTGGTCTCGGACGGCAAATCCGCCGTCGATCTTTTGGATAAAAAGAAAAATGCCTACGACCTGGTAATTATGGATTTTCAAATAGCAGGCGGTCTGCGCGGCGAGTACCTGATTAAAAAGATTAAGGATTTCGACCCGACACTACAGATTATAGTTGTTACAAAGATGACAATTAACATTGCCGATTATGCTTTCGCTCACAACCTAATGGAAGCCGGCGCGTTTTGGTACTGCACAAAATATCCCGGCGATATAGAAGCCCACATTTATCAACCGACGGATTTTATAATGTCGATATTCAACGCCGCCGAAAAAAAGAAATTGATGAGCGATAAACAAAAGTCCAATCAAAAGTTAAACCGGAAGGTTGAGGATATTTTAGCCGGCAAAAAAATTATCGGCATCTCGGAAGAGGTGAACAAGCTTCGAGAGCAGATTACAAAGTTTGCGAACAGCAACACGCCGATTTTAATTTCCGGCTCGAGCGGAACAGGAAAAGAATTGGTGGCTTACAATCTTCACTACCTTGGAAACAGAAAGTACGAAAATTTTATTCCGATAAATTGCGGAAGTATTCCGGATCAACTGATCGAAAGCGAGTTGTTCGGTTATGAAAAGGGCGCCTTTACCGGTGCAGAAAAAGGAAAGCCTGGGCTTTTTGAACTTGCAAATAACGGAACAATATTTTTAGACGAAGTTTCGGAGCTGCCTTTATCTTCTCAGGTAAAATTATTGCGCGTGTTGCAGGAAGGCGAAGTTGAAAAACTCGGACGAACCGAAAAAGTAAAAGTTAACGTGCGCGTAATATCGGCGTCAAATAAAAATTTGGAGACCGAAATAAAGGAAAAGCGATTCCGCGAAGATCTTTATTACAGACTAAACGTTGTTCCCATTCATGCACCGGATCTTGCCGATAGGCGCGAAGATATCCATTACCTCGTCGATTATTTTATGAGCGAATACGCGATTGATATGGGGAAAGAAATTCCGGTTCTAACCGAAGACGCGATGAGAAAGCTGATGAATTATAATTGGCCGGGAAATATCCGCGAACTGAAAAATGTAGTTCAGCGGCTTCTGTTTTTCGATGAGAAGATTATTAACTCCGGCATAGTTGAAACTGCCCTTGGCAAAAAAATAGTGAATAACTATAATGCCGAGTTTAGCGAAGGAATTAATTTCAATAATTCCGATGGCATTGTTTCTCTTAAAACAATGGAAAGATATTTTCGCGAAAAATATTTTAAGTTCGTGCGCAACCAATGCGGCAGCGACGCCGAAGCGGCAAAAAAGCTGGGACTCGCCCCGCCGAATTATTCAAGAATGTGCAAGGAACTCGGTCTTAAGTAAATATTTCACCTTGGAAATTTGTTCAAGAACCGGTATTTCTTTGGCCGCAAGATATCAATATGATAACTGCCGGTTATTAGAATTATAATGTTGATCTTGTAAACGCAATCCGGACAAATTAAATTATGCAAAACAACACGCTTTTCGACCCGCTGTTATGGTACCACTTTTGCTTATTATCTCTGCTACAACCAAGATTTTGAGATTACCATGATTGTGAAGATAAAAAAACTTTCTGCAGTAACAGTTTTAGTTCTATTATTCGGGTTTGCAAAAAGTATTGCCCAAACCGCTTCATTAGAGTCAACTCTCAGTTTGCCCAATCCCATACCGGGCAGTTTAAATATTCCATATCAAAATGGAATGCCACTACCAACTTTTGAAAAACAGTTTTCACGAAAGGCAATTAATTTGGCGGGCGAATGGAAGAAGCAAAGATTTGCGGCCAATCACAATCTCTCGCTTTGGAAAAGAGACTCCGCCGGCGTTGCCGCAATAGAGAATGAAGCTGCCGGAAGACAGCTTGCCGGTTTCGACGATTCCGCATGGCAAACTAAAAATCTTCCCGGAGTTGAAAATGCTTTGACCGAAGCCGACGCGCCGAACGGGCTTTATCCCGAAATTTACAACGACGGTATCTGGTATAGAAGAACATTTAATGTGGACGCCGCCGACAGCGATAAATTTGTGAAGCTAATGTTTTACGCCGTTAATTATGTATGCGATGTTTGGATAAACGGAAAGTATGCCGGCTGCCACGAAGGTGGTTACACTCCTTTTGCGTTCGATGTTTCATCGCTCTTAAACTATGGCTCGTCAAATACTATTGCTGTCCGGGTCGATAATATTGCCTGGGGTTCAAGAAAAGATATTATTCCTTTTAACCAGGTCGATTGGTTTAACTATGCCGGCGTTATTCATGATGTGTATCTTGAAATCTCAAACAGTGTTTCTGTAATTCGCGCAGGCGTAGTGCCCAAAGACGTTAACGGCAATGTTGATGTGGATGTAGTTGTTTATAAAAAGAAAATTACGGCAGCAAACATTCGGGCTAACGTTAGAGTTTATGAGGCATCGGTTAACAGCAGCAATATACAATCTGAGTATGCGAGCGATTTAATAGGACCTGAAGCGACTTTTTCAGGCTTTAATCCCCAAACATTCGGCGTTGATGCGGCTTACACGGGGGTATCGGGTTTGAAAGCCGGTTGGCAAATATTAAATCCGAAATTATGGACTATGAAAAATCCCAATCTCTATATTTTGGAAGTAACGCTCACCATGAACGACACAATTGTTCTCGATAAATATTATACCCAGTTTGGTCTCCGAACTGTTGCAACTTCGAATGGAAAATTTTTATTGAACAATAAGATAATGTACCTGCCCGGCGTTGCCCGTCACGAAGAACACCCGGATTACGGAAGAAGCGTACCAAAGGATATTATCTACTCGGATTTGGTTACCGTAAAAAATTTAAATGCGACGTTTCTACGAACCGCTCACTATCCGAATCATCCTTACACTTATCTGATAGCCGATAGATTAGGTTTGGCAATTATGGAAGAGATTCCTTTGTGGCAGTGGGATACACAGGATGTTTGGGATATTCAAAACAATCAGCGGAAAATTCATCAGCAAATGTTTAGAGAGATGGTTTTTAGAGATTATAACCGTCCTTCAATTATTTTATGGAGTACATCAAACGAATGCCATTTAGACGGCGGCGGAAGATTGGTTTATAATAATTTGTTGAAAGATGATCTAAGAAATAATTTTAACGATTTCCGCCTTCTAGCCCAATCGGCCGCCGCCGATACTCCCGGCGCAAGCGATGTTACTCAATCCGGTTTGGATGTTGCCGGGTGGACAATGTACTTTGGAATCTTCTACGGTAAAAGCGGAAGTTATCTTGGTCCTACATATTCATTTTTGGGCGACGCTAAGAAAGCGTTTCCGTCCAAACCGATTCTTGATACTGAGTTTGGATATTGGTCGTCGGAAAACGGCTCAACCGAAAACGAACAGGTAAATGTTCTCAACCAGACATTCAACGCTTTCAAATACAATTTTCCATACGATGCTTCCGGCGCGGCCAATCCTTCCGGTAATTTAATGGGAACAACCTGGTGGTGCATATTCGATTGGTACCAGTATAAACCGAAGAAGAACGGCTGGCAAACTATGGGATTAATATCGATGGATAGAAAAACTGAAAAGCCTGTTGCCGGCCAATTAAGAAGTCTTTACCTGCCTTATGCCTCTAAAGACGGCGTTTTAGTCGGTATTGAACAGAATGAAAATACCGTACCAGGTAAATTTAGTTTAGAACAAAATTATCCAAATCCGTTTAATCCGAATACGATTATAAAATATAAATTGCCTAATGCCGGTAATGTATCGCTGAAAGTTTTTAATGTACTTGGAGAGGAAGTTGCCACTCTTGTTAATGAGTATCAACGTGCCGGAAAATATTCGGTCGATTTTTCAGCTCATAATTTTTGCCTTTCTTCAGGCATTTATTTCTACCAAATTATTTCGGGGGCCTATATGCAGATGAAGAAAATGATTATACTAAAGTAGCGGATGAGATAGTAAAGTCATCTTCTCTCAGGCGGATTTAATTTTCTTTTGCAAGTAAAAGTAAGTTTGGAATGTTTAGCTCAACATGGATATCAATACTAATCATACTCTTCCATCGGAATTAATATGAAAAAATTATTTCTAATCTTTGTGCTTATTGTATCTCATTCTGTATTAAATGCCCAAGTCAATTTTACATCCTCAAACCTGCCGATAATTGTTATTAACACAAACGGCAAAGATATTCCCGACGATCCTAAAATTACGGCCGATATGGGGATAATTGACAACGGCGAAGGCAACCGTAATAATTTAACCGATCCGTATAACGGTTACAGCGGAAAAATCGGTATAGAAATTCGCGGGCACAGCTCCCAGATGTTTCCGAAGAAACAATACGGTATCGAACTGCGCGATTCCTCCGGCAATTCAATAAACGCTTCCTTGCTGGGAATGCCTGCCGAAAGTGATTGGGTGCTAAATGCTTCTTATACGGATAAAACTCTTCTCCGGAATATTCTCGCCTATAAATTATCGAACGACATTGGTCGTTACGCATCGCGGACAAAATTTTGCGAGGTGGTAATTAATAATCAGTATAAGGGCATTTATATCCTTCAAGAAAAAGTTAAACGCGACAAAAACCGCGTGAACATTAAAAAACTTGAAGCCAAGGACACAAGCGGAAACGCTTTAACGGGCGGTTATATTCTCGCTATAGACCGCATAGATCCCGGCGACAAATATTTTAATTCCGTTTTCCCGTCAGTGTATCCAAAAGTTCCGAGCACTGCTTCTCCGATTAGTTACATTCATACTTACCCCAATTCCGATAACATCCTGCCGGTCCAACATGAATATATAAAAAATTACGTCACACAATTTGAAACTTCGCTTTCCAAGAGTACATACAACGATGCTTTCCTTGGCTATTACAACTATATCGATATGGACGCCTTTGTAGATTATTTTATTGTAAGCGAGTTTGTGAAATCGGTAGACGCTTACAGGCTTAGCGCCTACATGTACAAAAACCGCGACAGCGACGGGGGTAAATTAGCGTTTGGTCCGATGTGGGATTATGATCTCTCATTTGGTTTGGCCGACTACGACAACGCATGGCTTTCATCGGACTGGCAGGCAAATCATCCTCCTTACGAAGGGATTTGGAGTGCGCCGTTTTGGATTCAAAAAATTTTTAACGATCCGGTCTTTTATAATAAGCTCTCAAAGAGATGGAAGGAATTAAAACATACCGTCTTCGATTTGAACTCGCTATTAGTTGCGATTGATCAGACTGTAGCAAATATTACGGAAGCCCGCGTCCGTAATTTTACCCGCTGGCCAATACTGGGTACATATCAATGGCCGGAATATTATGTAGGACAAACTTACGAGGATGAGATTCTGTATTTGAAAGGATGGATAATCCGCCGGTACAATTGGATGGATGCAAATCTTTCTGAAAATTATTCCGATGTGGAATGGCTTCAAACAGATTTTTCGGAATTTAACTTTGCGGCTTCAGCCACCGTTAAAATGCCTATATCGAAAGTGATTAAGACCTATAAAAATATTTCCTCGGTAGAATTTAAATGCCAGGATTCGAATTTAAACGCTAGAGTGGTTGGAGATTCTTTGGCAATAACTATTTCTAAAGAGGGTGAGTATATATTTAAAGGAATTGCAAAAAACGGCAGCGCCGTTGTTTCGGTATCGCCCGAATACAAAATCAGCATTCCAACAGGAGTTGAGACTAATTTCCCAATCAGTAATAATTTTGAGTTGGATCAAAATTATCCCAATCCGTTTAATCCAAGCACCGTTATAAATTATCAATTACCTTTTGCAGGCAATGTTACATTGAAAGTTTTTAACTTACTGGGAGAAGAAGTTGCTGCCCTTGTAAACGAGTACAAGCAAGCCGGAAAATATTCAATTAATTTTTCTGCGGAGAATTATAAACTCTCTGCCGGAATTTATTTTTACCAGATTGTTTCGGGTGAATACATGCGGGCAAAGAAGATGATTCTTTTGAAATAGCTCCGATCTGAATTATGAAAAAAATATTTTTCCTACTGATTATGTTTTATTTACTGTCGTGCAGCATCGAAGCGCAAATACCCGTTCCCGAAAAAGGTTGCTATCACGCCGCATTCACTGGTAACGATACTCATAATCAATTTGTGGCGCTGGCAAAGAAAGACATTGCCGTTGAAATGTTTTTTACAGGCTGGCCTTCAAATAAAATTCCCGATTTTCCTCTTACAAAGTGTAACGATATTGTATCGCACGGCTCCATTCCCCACATCACTTGGATGATTTATACATCGGGCACAACGTACCCTCTCGACGCAGTAATAAACGGCTCATACGACGGCTATATAAACGGGTATGCGGATGAAGTTAAAAATTGGGGCAAACCGCTTTTTATTAGACTCGGCCATGAATTCAATGGGGATTGGTACCCTTATGGCGGAGCTAATAACGGCGGCTCAACCAAAACTGGTTTCGGAGATCCCGATAAAGCCGATGGACCGGAAAGATTTATTGCAGCTTATAAGCATGTGGTCGATTTATTTAGAGCAGAAGGAGCGACTAATGTTACGTGGATTTGGTGCCCAAACAACGGCAGCTCGCCTAATGAAGCATGGAACGCTCCGGAAAATTATTACCCCGGCGATGATTATGTTGATTGGATTGGCTTAGACGGATATAATTTTGGCCTGTCGCAAACGTGGTCCGCCTGGGTAGATTTTTGGAACGTTTACAACAGCATTTATCAGAAATTTCAAAACTACAACAAGCCAATGATGATTGCAGAATTTGCATCTGTTGAACTCGGGGGTAATAAATCCGAATGGATACGGCAAGCGTATACGGTTAATCTCAAGTATTCTTTTCCCAAAATAAAAGCAGTTACTTGGTTTCATACACGTAAAAACGAGGGAGTGGTGGATACAGATTGGAGAATTAATTCATCAGCGTCTTCACTGAGCGCTTACCAAAACGCAATTGCGGATCCATATTATCTATCGAGCATAGCAACAGATGTAAAAAAAAATGATCCTGATTTGCCGATTGAATGTAAACTTGAGCAGAACTATCCAAACCCGTTTAATCCCAGTACGGAAATTACTTACAGCATACCAAAGCCCGGTAGGATTTCGTTAAAGATTTACGATCTGTTCGGCAGGGAAGTTTGCACCCTTTTAGATGAATATCAACAGCCGGGCACTTACCGTGTTCAATTTTCAAATTCCAATCCAAATCTTTCCAGCGGCGTTTATTTGTACACTCTTCGTACTCCAACTTTCACAACATCTAAAAAAATGGTACTGCTTAAGTAACTTATTAAAGTAATAACCGGTCACTTATAAATTTGATAAGCGACCGGCCCAAATAATATTTACTGAATGTAAATATCATTTGAATTAGCGGTTGCGCGACGGTACTATTTTTGTTGTATAAGCCGCCTATGCAAAACCCAATTGATATAATCGACGGCATAATAATAATTGTTTACTTCCTTATTGTTCTGGCAATAGGTTTCTCGATGAAACACAGCGATAAGAACATTAAGGAATATTTTCTTTCCGGCAGAAAATTGGGATGGTTCGCAATCGGGATATCGCTCTTTGCCACAAATATTTCGAGCGAACACATTATTGGATTAGCGGGCGGCGGTGCGGCGAGGGGTTTGGCAATTGCACAATTCGAGTTGATTGCAATTTTCTTCCTCATAATACTCGGCTGGTTTATAGCTCCCATTTATAGAAACGCTAATGTGCTTACAATTCCCGAATACATAGGCAAACGGTTTGATGAAACGAACAGAAAATTTTATTCCGGTCTTTCAATCTTTACATACATATTCACAAAAATTTTAGTAACTCTATTTGCCAGCGGTATCCTGCTGAACAAATTATTCGGTTTAAGCATTTTCACATCGTCAATTGTTATTATTCTTTTAACCGGTTTATACACCTTGGTCGGAGGATTTTCCGCGGTTATACGAACCCAGATGTTCCAGGGTATCCTGCTTATAATTGGTGCTTCCCTCGTTACATTTTTCGGTTTACACCAAGTAGGAGGATTCCAGGCTCTGCGGGATAAATTACCGTTCGAGCATTTTCAAATGTTCAAGTCGATAAGCGACCCTGATTTCCCGTGGACAGGAATTATATTCGGCGCGCCTATTATTGCTTTTTGGTACTGGTGCGCGGATCATTACATAGTTCAAAGAGTTTTAGGCGCTAGATCTATCGAACATGCCAGAACCGGCACTTTACTGGCCTCGCTTTTGAAAACATTACCTCTTTTCATCCTGGTTCTTCCGGGTTTGATAGCGGTGGCCATTTATCCCGATATCAAAGGGGACGAGGCATACCCGGCTTTGGTTTACAGCGATTTATTACCCGTTGGAATAAAAGGAATTGTCATCTCCGGATTCTTAGCTGCAATTATGTCTTCGCTCTCGGCTGCTTTTAATAGCATAGCGGCTTTGTATACCATCGACTTTTTTAAATCGAATCATCCGGATGCTTCCGAAAGAACTTTAGTTCTGGTAGGAAGAATGTCGACTATCGTAGCGATTTTTGTAGTGCTTCTCATAGTTCCTTTTGTCAAACTAATGAATTCCACCATCTACATTTTTCTTCAGAGTACACAGGCATTCATTAGTGCACCCATAAGCGCGGTTTTTCTTTTCGGATTCATTCTAAAAAGAATAAATGCGAAAAGTGTTTTCATTTCCTTTTTGATAGGCGAAGCGCTTGGAATCTCCCGCTTCATTCTTGAATTTGCTGCAAACGCAGGTATGATTTCCAACCCGTTGCTGCTGGCAATTACTAAGATTAATTATTTACACTTTACAATTTTTCTTTTTCTCGGCACTTCAATTTTATTGCTTAGTCTAAGTTATCTGTTTCATTACGGCAGCAAAATTTCGGTCGAGCAAAAACTTTCATTCTTTACAGGAAGCAAATCCTTAGGCGAAAAAAGTATTATGCATCTGCCGGTAGTTAAAGTTCAAGTCATGCTTTCGTTCGCCATTTTAATTTTAACTCTGAGCTTGTGGTATTTATTCATATAAGAAATTGCAGTTCGATGCACTTTAGTAAATCAGTAATGTCATTTAACTAATTAAGGAGGCACAAATGAAGAAACTTTTAGTTCTTCTAGTTATTTTTTTCGCCGCGGGTATTTCAAAATCTCAAACATACGTGTTTCAGAATTTGGATCACTCGGTTGCCAACGGTTTCTGGGATATGGTAAATCTTTACAGCAACCAGGGCGACGCAAAGGCAAAGTGGGATGTTACGGATGTAACTACCGATAAAAAAGAAGGCGAGGGTTGTGTTAAGCTCGACTATACCGTTGGAGCCGGCGATGGATGGGGCGGTTATGTAGTTCGAACTTCTACAAAACCACTTCCTACTATTTACGATCTTTCAACAGGTACCAATTTAACTTTTTGGTATAAGGTTGTTACTCCAATAACTATGTCAACACCCGGTACATATGTTATGGAATTTAAAATTTGCGACATACTCGACGGAGCAGAAAACAGAGTATTCCGCGAAGTGCCTGTAGATCTTGCCGATGCGTCCGGCGAATGGAAACAGGCAACAGTAGATTTCACAATGGGGACCGATAAAACAATCTCCTGGTTTTATCAAGCGCAAGACGGGGATAGAGAAATGGCGTGGGACCATGTAAATGGTTTTGAATGGGCTATTGTTTATGTTCCACAAGGCGGCGGAATGGCAACAAATACTCCAACGGCTTCCGGAACAATTCTTCTCGATGCTTTTTCAATTACCGGCGATCATTATACGCCTCCGTTCGTTTCTTTTGTTAACATGGCTTCTCAATTTGGAATTGACGACATGGGCTGGGCCGGAGCCGACGGCAAAGGCGCTGTTGCACTAACCGATAATTCAATCGATAAAGTTGACGGTACAGACGGCTCTCTTCAATTCGATTATACATGCAACGCTTCCCAGGATTGGGGCGGCTTTGTAGCTTTTGATTTGCCAATTACTCCTTCTATGGATATGGTCGAAAGAACAGCTTTAACAATTTTCTTGAAAAACAAAACTGCATGTACAACCAGTGTTCCCGCCAGAGCAATAGTAAGGATCTTTCTCTTTGAAGACGACGGTGAACAGTGGATTACAAAAGTACCTATCGACCTAACTACAACATCCGATTGGACAAGGTACAGACTGCCACTTAAGCAAACTACCTATAGTACCAATGGAGATCAATATCCGCCGGAAGGCGCGTTTGGTTTGAATCCGAACGGCTCTAAAGGCGACGAAACATTTAATCCCGAGAAAGTAAACAAAGTAAGATTCGAAGTTCTTGCTGTAGGTGTAGGTCCGGACGCAGGTCCCAAAGGCGAGGTATTAACCGGTTCATTATTATTCGGAATGATGCAGAAATCCGGTTTCCAGGTTTATGATATAACGGCTCCTGCGGCTCCGCAAAATCTTACTGTAGTTAACGGAAGTTATTCCAATTTGATTTCTTGGAGCGATGTTTCCAACGAAGGTACTGAAAAGTATTACATTTATGGCAGCAAGTCTCCTATAACCGACATTAATGCGGCCGGTGTTGAATTGTTGGCTTCCGGTTTACTTAGAGGTGTGCAAGTTTACGAGCATCTTCTTAGAGCACCCCAAACCGATAAGGACGTTACTTTCTATTATGCGGTTAACGCTGTAGATAAAGCGGGCAATATCGGCGCGTTATCTACAACAGGCAGTGTTACAAATACCGCTAAAGGTATTCCTACTATTTATCACGGTACTCCAAACTTTAAAGCCGACGGCGATCTTGCAGAATGGAAAGCCGCGGGCATCAAACCGTTTAAGTTATATCCCTCCGACGGTTCAGCGCATATTATGAACAACTTTACGGTTACTAATGATGCGGATCTTTCTGCGGATGTATACGTAGCGCTTGATAATAATTATCTATACGCGGCATTCGACGTTACCGACGATATTGTATATGCCGACGACGACAAATATATGAGTTCCGGCATGAACTGGGCTCTCGATGCCTGCGACCTCGAATTTGGTTTGTATAATCAGCAGGCAAAACAGCATACAGGATACCTGAGAGGAAGTTACCCCGACTACCATTTGAGATTCAATAAAGTAAGAGCAAGAGAAGATCATTGGACTGCAGAAAAAGATTCTCTACTGTTACCCGGAGATAATTACTACTGGCAGGAAAAATTCCCAACCGGTTATGTTATCGAAGCAAGAGTAGCTTTATCTGATCTTGCCAATGCCAGAAAGAGCGATACAATGGTTAAAGATACCATAGGCGTTCTTCAAGAAGGGTTTAAAATTCCTTTCGATATAGTAATTGGCGATAACGACGGAAAGAATTCTACTGATCTCGGAAGCAACCGCGAAGGCCAAATTAGTTGGTCTCCGTTTAACAACGACGACGGCTGGCAGTATCCAACCAGGTGGATGTATACATGGCTTGGCAATACGGATGTAGTTGATGTTCAGAAAGAAGATCTTCCGTTCAGCTACACAATGAGCCAGAACTATCCTAATCCTTTCAACCCGACAACACAAATTAAATACTCTATCGCCAAGGCCGGTGTTGTTCATCTTAAAGTATACGATATACTCGGCCGCCTTGTAGGCGAACTCGTTAACCAAGTTCAGAATCCTGGCATATACAGCATTGACTTTAATGCTACACGACTTTCTTCCGGCGTTTATTTCTACAGACTTGAAAGCGGATCGTTTACAAGTGTTAAAAAAATGTTGTTGCTGAAGTAATTTCTTGCTGCGGAGGCGCTGCAAAGTGCGGCGCCTCCCCTTGTTATTAATTAAAAATTTTTCAAGGAATTGATTATGTGGAGAACAATTTCTAAGGATAGAATAAGGCATACTCATACGGTAGGTTTAATTCTCCTTTTTGTTTTCATTTTTAGTTCGTTAACCTTTGCCGGAACAACCGGCAGAATTGCCGGACGAATACGCGATGCCGAAACTAAAGAAGCTGTTATCGGCGCAAGTGTTTTGGTTAAAGGAACAAGCTTTGGCGCAGCTACCGATTTGGAAGGAGATTATTACATAAACAGTCTTCCTCCCGGCAGGTATACACTTATAATTACTTCGGTCGGCTACAATAAAACTGTTGTTGAAAACGTTGCTGTTAATATAGATTTAACAACACGTATCAATGCCGAGTTGACATCGACTGCAATAAATGTCGGTGAAGTTGTAGTTCAGGCCAAAGCCCCTATGATAACGAAAGACCTAACCGCTTCGTCGTCAATAGTTTCTTCGGAAGAAATAAAACTAATGCCGGTTGAAAGCATTCACCAGGTTATTAACCTGCAGGCAGGTGTTGTTAACGGCCACTTCCGCGGAGGCAGGGCCGGAGAAGTTTCTTACCTGGTAGACGGCGTTTCAGTAACCGACGTTTTTAACGGAGATATGTCCGTTGAATTGGAGAACAGCTCGGTTCGTCAAATGGAAGTTATCAGCGGCACATTTAACGCGGAATACGGGCAGGCAATGTCCGGCATAGTAAATATTGTTACTAAAGACGGAGGCAGTAATTATGAAGGGAATGTATCCGCTTACCTCGCAAATTACTACACTACTCACACAGATGTTTTTCAGCATATGAACAGATTCAATCCGCTTGGATCTATGGATGTTCAGGCTACATTAAGCGGACCGACAAAAGTTTTAGATAACCTTACATTTTTTATAACCGGCCGGTATTACAAAGACAACGGTTACGAATACGGCAGAAGAATTTACAACACTACGGATAACAGGCCAATTTTCCCGAACCCTCAAAATCAAAATGTCTGGATCGATTCACCTACCGGCGACAGCGCCTGGGTGCCTATGAATCCGTACGAGAAAAAATCTTTTATGGCTAAGCTTACGTACGGGCTTTCAAATTGGAAATTTACATACAGTTTTTCCTGGGACGATAATTGGAACAAATATTACAACCATGCTTACAAGTGGACGCCGGATGCAATCAAGAATCATTACAGAACAAATAACGTCAACAATCTTCAAATTTCTTATCTCCCCAGCCAGAGCACTTTTATTACGCTGAAATTTTCTTCCAACCTTTACAAGTACTGGGGATATTTATATCCAAACGAATACGATCCTCGTTACGTTGAACCTACGCAGGGTACTCCGTACTCGAGCTATACTTTTAATCAGGGCGGCAACGAATACGATAGATATAGAAGATATACATATACAAACATTGCGCAGTTTGCTATAGAGACCCAGGTGACAAAAGAACATAAAGTTAAATTGGGCGCCGAACTGAGACTGCACCAGCTTTTCAACAGCTATAAAGAAATCAGAAATTTAACCGAGGGACAATTGGATTCTACAGGTACGCCGATTTTTACCTTGGGATATTCCGATCCCGATACAAAATTTAATCAATCATACCTGCGCAAGCCGTACGAATTCTCAGCTTACATTCAGGATAAGATGGAATACGATATTATGATTATCAACGCGGGCATTCGTTTCGATTATTTTAATCCGAACACAAATCTGCCTGTTGATTTGCGCAATGCTTTGAACAATCCGAACTTTGCGCATGCTAACGAAAGAAGAAATGCCGAGACCGAATATCAAATAAGTCCGCGCCTGGGAGTGTCGTTCCCTATTTCGGATAAAGGCGCAATTCATTTTTCGTACGGGCACTTTTTCCAAATTCCTTCGTTCGAAAATTTATACAGCAATTATAATTATTTAATCGATCAGACAACGGCTCTTTCATCAACTGTTGGTAATCCGGAATTGAAAGCTCAAAAAACAGTAAAGTACGAACTCGGTTTGCAGCAGGTAATTTTTCCCAACGTAGCCATCGACGTTTCGTTGTATTACAGCGATATTAGAAATCTTCTCGGAATGGAAATTCTAAAAACTTATGAAGGATTTTTGTTCGGAAGATTTGTTAACCGCGATTACGGAAACGTGAAAGGATTGGTTCTTACGCTTGATAAACGTTTCGCCGATTTTTTCTCTGCAAAGATTGATTACACTTATCAGATAGCGCAGGGAAATGCATCCGACCCGATGCAGAATTTTTACAACAATCAGGCAGATCCGCCGGTTGAGGCGAATAAAAAAGTTGTTCCCCTTTCCTGGGACCAGACGCACACTTTGAATATCAGCGCTACCGTCGGTGATCCGTCCGATTGGACTGCCGGCATTATAATGAGCTACGGCAGCGGCGCACCTTACACCGAAGAACCTCGCTACACAAACGGACTGCGATTTGAAAACCTTGGCCGTAAACCGAGCACTTTAAATGTGGATTTAAAAGCAAACAAGATTTTCAAAGTTATGGGTATAGATGTTAACGCGTTTCTACTTGTATATAATTTGTTCGACATTAAAAACGAATACAATGTTAGCGCCTCCACCGGAAGAGCGGGTATCGATTTGAATACCCAGTATGCCGGAACTATTATCGGCGGAAATACAATCGAAGAATTTCTTAAGAACCCGGGAGATTATTCCTCTCCAAGGAAAATTAGTCTTGGTTTCAACGTTAACTTCTAAAAAGCAAAGGCATAGATTTTAGAAAATGGAGTTTATAAT
>DAIEQA010000067.1:0-13326 GCA_027348115.1 Ignavibacteriales bacterium | reverse complement strand
GATGGGAGTATCGCAAGGACTCTTTGCCTTCCTCCTTACATTTATGGCGGTAGGCGCATTTTGGGCAACTACATTGGTTGAAAATAAAGTGAACGGCAAACCGAATCCAGAATTCAGTTCTAAACCGCTTTATTACGGATTGACGATTATCGCAGTGGTAGTTGGACTTTCCGCGTTCGTTATGCCTGATAAAAAAGAAGCAATGCTGAACGAAGTATCCGATCTTAATTATGTGAACGCGTACCCGGTTAAAACAATGACGTCGGATGAATTGGCATTTAGAATAATAGATAACGATCCAACACTTCAAATTTTTGATTTACGCGATCCCAAAGAATTTGAAACTTTAAGTCTGCCTAAATCTACTAGCGAGTCGTTGAAGAATATTTTCGAAAAGGATGCAACCAAACTTTTGTCGATTAAACATACAACCAATGTTTTTGTCGCAAATGATGAAACTCTGGAAAAGAAAGCCGCGGTAATAGCAAGCAAACTCGGCTACAAGGATGTTTCGATACTGCAGGGCGGGTTCAACAAATTCAAGCAAGATATTTTGGACTTTAAAGCGCCCGACGATTTAACGAATGTAACCGATCGCTGGGTTCTGGATACTTATAGATTTAGAACCGATGCCGCAAAGCAGTTGCCGGTATTGATAAAAGAGTACAAAGAAAAACAAAGTAAAAATGTGGTAAAGACAGTAAAGAAAAGAGTTCTTGGCGGTTGTTAAAAATAAATAAATGAACCGTGATGCAGGAAGTTATTTTGATGAGAATGGATAGAAAAGATTTCCGGCATTACAATATCCAGAAACTAAAATGACAAATTTCTATTTACGGAGCTCTTATGAAAAAAACGACAAAAGTAATATTCTTATTAATATTTACAGCAACGCTATCTTTAGCCCAAAACGGAACAAGATTAATCGGGTTTGATGCCCGTTCTTTGGGAAGAGGAGGCACTTCAATCGGCGTGTTTGATAGCCCGGAATTAATGATGACAAATCCGGCAGGAATATCATTTCTTAATAATTCCGTACTTAACGTTGATGCGTCCTTGATGTTCCCCTCGCTTCATTTCAAAAATAATTTAAATGATGCCGACGGCGATAAAAATACCTTCCCTTTGCCGTCCGCTGGTTACGTAAATAAGTATCCCGAAAGTAAATGGACATGGGGCGTTGGATTCTTTACTGCAGGTGGAATGGGCGCGGATTTTAATTTGAGGCATGCCTTATTCGTTGACCAGAGCGGAAATTATCAACTGCAAAAATATCATTCCAAGTTAGCTTCTATGCAAGGCGGCTTATCGGTTGCCTATAAGATAAACGATAATTTTTCTGCGGGCGTAAGTTTGCACTTAGTTTACAGCATGCTTGAATTCTCGATGCCGTATTCACTGAATCCAGCAATAATGAATGGAACAGCGCTACCAGGTATGACTTTCGGCGCGATGTTCTCCGCTCCGCAGTCAATGGGAGGATTTGGTTACAGCGAAGTTACTGCCTTAGCACAAATGACGGATTTAACCGCGATTGGTTTTAACGGCAAGATCGGATTTGCTTATAAAGTGAATGATAAACTTTCACTTGGTTTAAGCTATACAATGCCGACTTCGCTTACATACAAGAACGGCAAAGCATCGATGGATATGACTGCCCAGTTGACCAATGCTTTCGGATTAGCTGTACAAGGTTACATGATGATGCATCCCGGCGCCACACAGCAAGATGCAATGGCGGCAATAATGACTCAGTTCAGCCAACTCGGAATCGATATGTCTAAAGGTGTACAGGCGAATTATGATTTATCGGCGGATTTGAAATTTCCGCAATCGATTGGATTTGGAGTTTCTTATGATGTTTCCGGCAATTTAAAATTAGCTGCTGATATAGAGTGGATGAATTGGGCAAACGCTTTCGACAAAATGACTCTGCATCTTTCCAACGGTGCCAATCCGAACATAAATAAAATGATGGGCAACAACGGGACATTCACAATCGACTTTCCGATGAACTGGAAAAATTCCGTTATTATAAAACTCGGCGGGGAAATGAACGTAACGCCTGAATTAAAACTTCGTCTGGGATATGCTTACGGAAGTAATCCGGTACCGCAGTCAACTATCTTCCCGGTATTTCCCGCAATTGTAGAAAATCATATTATGGCAGGCGTTAGTTACAAAGTTTCCGCTCCGTTAACAATCAATGCTGCGTTTGAAACGGCGCTCAATAAATCGCTACAAGCCGGTAATCCAAGCTTAATTGCGAGCGAATATAACGGCAGCACAAGCGAATTGGCTACCACGTTAATTCATCTTTCCGCAAGTTATGCATTTTAGGAAATGATAGAGAACAAGTGCATGAGCAAGACTAATAAAAAATTTTTCTTGCTCGTGCCCTTGCTCTTAAGCTTCTTTAAACGTCCTGCTCGAATTTGCGAGGTGATAATGAGCTTTAACCTTCTGAAACAGACCCTTCCGCACAACGATAAGAATATTCCCGTAAAACTTTTCATGTTCAGAAAGAATTTTAGACAATGCCGGTTCAAATCCTTTGCCTTCAATTTCTAAAGGACCAATCTCATCAATTATCAACCAATCCAATTCTTTGCTTAAGCAGCTTAACAATAATTTTTGTGCCCATGCAAAAGTATCACGGCTGAATTTATATTTGCCGATCGCATCGAAATTCTTTTCATCACCGGATGGATCAAGTTCGAGAATTTTTAATTGGCGGGTGAAAATATTGTAGAGGCATCGTCTGCTGTCGACTACCGGTTGCAAAATGCCGCCAACATTTTTTTGCGCGGCTATCCAGTTAAAGAGGAAAGTGGTTTTTCCGGAATGGGCCGGTCCGTTGTAGATATGGATGTTTTTCAAAAAAATAATTCCTCGGGCAATTTTATTAGCTAAACCAACCGTGCAAATATTCCATCCAATCTTGCAAGAGTCTTACTTTATAGTAATTTAATTTTGATTTATGATAATGTAAAATATAAATCTCCTCAAGAAAAATTAATCAATTCACGACTCGACAGTCTTTATTTTATCCCGGCGAATTTCTATTTTCACATCCGATTTTATTTTTTTTCTTAGAAATAAGATAAATAGCCAAAGGCGGAATAACTCGGCGATAAAACTTTCGAATTCCTTCAAAATTCGCAATAAAAAAGAGATATCCCACTCTATTTACTGGCAAGATATTTGAAAATGTAAACTGTCTCAAACGAAAAAAAATTATTCAATATAAATTGAGGATTCAATGGAAAGAAGAAAAATAACGATTGACGGAAATGAAGCTGCGGCTCATGTTGCGTATAGGGTGAGTGAGGTTATTGCTATTTATCCAATTACACCTTCTTCACCAATGGGTGAATTTTCTGATGCTTGGTCGGCGCAGAATGTAAAGAATATTTGGGGAACAGTTCCAACTGTATCCGAAATGCAGAGTGAAGGCGGCGCCTCGGGTGCGGTTCACGGTTCGTTACAAGCAGGCGCTTTAACAACTACTTTTACTGCCTCACAAGGTTTATTTCTTATGATACCCAACATGTATAAAATTGCCGGTGAATTAACCCCCGCGGTTTTCCATGTAAGCGCTCGTTCGATTGCTGCGCAGGCGCTTTCAATCTTTGGCGATCATAGTGATGTTATGTCGACGCGTCAGACCGGGTTTGGCCTCATTGCTTCGAATTCCGTTCAAGAGGTTATGGACACGGCGTTAATAACTCATAAAGCTACATTAGAATCAAGAATTCCTTTTGTTCATTTCTTCGACGGTTTCCGTACATCGCACGAGGTAATGAAGATTGAACAATTGAATGACGAAGATATTCGTTCTATGATTGATGATAAACTTGTTAACGAATTCAAGCAGCGCGCTCTAAATCCGGAACGCCCGGTGCTTAGGGGAACTGCTCAGAATCCCGACGTTTACTTCCAGGGCAGAGAAACGGTAAATAAATTTTATGATGCTTGTCCGGAAATTGTACAGAACGCGATGGATCAATTCGCAAAACTTACCGGCCGTCAATATCATTTGTTTGATTATTACGGCGCACCGGATGCAAAACGCGTTATTATATTGATGGGTTCCGGCGCAGAAGCCGCCGAAGAAACAGTTGAGTATATGACTCAAAGAATGGAAGAGAAAGTCGGTATTGTGAAAGTAAGATTATACAGACCGTTCTCCGCCAAACATTTATTGGCAGCGTTACCAAAGACAGTTGAAAAAATTGCAATTCTTGATAGGACGAAAGAACCGGGTTCGATCGGCGAACCATTATACCTTGATGTTGTTACGGCAATTGCAGAAGCGATGAATTCCGATAAAGCTCCGTTTGCAAAAATGCCGAAGATTGTCGGCGGACGTTACGGCTTATCATCAAAAGAATTTACACCGGCAATGGTTAAGTCAGTCTTCGATAATTTGAAAGCTGCCGAACCTAAAAATCACTTCACGGTTGGCATTAACGACGACGTAACCTTTACTTCTCTTGAATACGACAACAATTTTATTACCGAAGGCAACGATGTCGCACGCTGCCTGTTCTATGGATTAGGTGCCGACGGAACAGTTGGCGCAAACAAAAACTCGATCAAAATTATCGGTGAAGAGACGGATAACTACGCCCAGGGTTATTTTGTTTACGATTCCAAGAAATCAGGTTCTACAACTGTATCTCACTTAAGATTTGGTTCGAAGCCGATTCGCTCTACATATTTAATTCAGTCGGCTAAATTTGTCGGATGTCATACTTTTGGATTGCTCGAAAAATTTGACGTTCTTGGAAATATTGATGCAGGCGGCACGTTCTTATTGAACAGTCCGTATTCAACCGACGAAACTTGGAATAACCTACCTAAGAAAGTGCAGCAGCAAATCATCGACAAGAAATTAAACTTCTATGTAATCGACGGTTACGCTGTTGCCAGCAAAACCGGCATGGGAAGCAGGGTTAATACAATCATGCAGACTTGCTTCTTTGCAATCTCCGGTATATTGCCCAAAGACGAAGCGATTGCGCAGATAAAAAAAGCAATTAAGAAAACATACGGCGCTAAAGGCGAAGAAATTGTTAAGAAGAATTTCGAAGCCGTCGATCAAACTCTTGAAAATCTTTTCAAGATTGACGTACCGAAAACAGCTACAAGCGCAATCGAACTTCCCCCGGTTGTTTCTCCCAAAGCACCGGATTACGTTAAAAATGTTCTTGCCAAGATTATGGAAGGTAAAGGCGACGATGTTAAAGTAAGCGAAATGCCGGTTGACGGAACATTTCCAACGGCAACAACAAGATGGGAAAAGAGAAACATCGCGCTCGAAGTTCCTGCATGGGATGCCGAATGGTGTATTCAATGCGGCAAATGCGCAATGGTATGTCCGCACGCTGCAATAAGAATTAAAGTATATGATAAAGAAAATCTTAAAAACGCGCCGGCGACATTCAAATATATGGACGCTAAAGGAAAAGACTTCCCGGATGGATATGCCTACACAATTCAAACCGCGGTAGAAGATTGTACCGGCTGCGAACTTTGCTTTGAAGTTTGTCCTGCAAAGAACAAAAAAGAAACACGTCTTAAAGCGCTCAACATGGTTCCGCAGATTCCGATCCGCGAACAGGAAAGAGAGAATTATGAATTCTTCCTCAACATACCGGAACTCGACAGAAGACAAATCAATACCGGCCTGGTTAAGAGCAATCAATTACTCGAACCGCTCTTTGAGTACAGCGGCGCTTGTTCGGGATGCGGTGAGACTCCTTACGTTAAATTAGTATCGCAATTGTTCGGCGACAGAGCATTGGTTGCCAACGCTACCGGATGTTCTTCGATTTACGGCGGCAATTTACCTACAACTCCTTGGGCAAAGAACAAAGAAGGACGCGGACCGGCCTGGTCGAATTCATTATTCGAAGATAACGCCGAATTTGGTTTTGGTATGCGCCTGGCGGTTGATAAACAAAATCAATTTGCAAAAGAATTGGTTGCTAAGTTCGCCGATAAATTAGGAAAGGAATTGGTAGAGGCGATTCTAAACGCCGATCAAAAAAATGAAGCCGGTATTTACGAACAGAGAGAAAGAGTAGAACAACTGAAGAAAAAACTTGAAGGCGACTCTTCTGCCGACGCGAAGAAACTTCTTGAAGTTGCCGAATATCTGGTTAAAAAATCCGTTTGGATTATCGGAGGCGACGGGTGGGCATACGATATCGGTTACGGCGGATTGGATCACGTAATTGCTTCAGGCAAAAATGTTAATATCTTAGTTCTCGATACTGAAGTATATTCCAACACCGGCGGACAGATGTCCAAATCGACCGGTATTGGCGCGGTTGCAAAATTTGCCGCTGCCGGTAAAACCACTCCTAAAAAAGATCTTGGTATGATGGCAATGAATTACGGCAACGTCTATGTGGCTAAAGTCGCTATGGGTTCAAACGACGCGCAGACAGTACGCGCATTCTTAGAAGCGGAAGCTTACGATGGACCGTCAATAATAATTGCTTACAGCCATTGTATTGCACACGGTATTAACATGGCAAAAGGAATGGAAAGCCAGAAACTTGCAGTCGATAGCGGTTACTGGCCGTTATTCCGCTTCAACCCGGATAATGTTAAAGAAGGAAAGAATCCTCTTAAATTAGATTCGAAAGCTCCAAAGGTTAAGCTCGAAGACTATATTTACAAAGAAACACGTTACAAGATGTTGACAAAATCTCACCCGAAAGAAGCAGCCGAATTACTGATAATGGCTCAAGAAGACGTATTGAAACGCTGGAAGATTTACGAACAGATGGCGGCGTTCGACTATTCGAAGAAAGACGGTGAAGAAGCAAAACCCGAAACAAAAAACTGAATTTAAAATTGTGAATAAAATTTGGAGTTAAAATGAATCTCACAACTAAATATATGGGCTTGGAATTAAAGAACCCGATAGTTCCTTCGGCTTCGCCGCTTTCTCAGAATGTTGATACGGTTAAAGCTATGGAAGACGCCGGAGCGGCCGCGGTTGTAGTTTATTCTTTATTTGAAGAACAGATTGTTCACGAATCCGGTGAATTGGATCATTACTTATCAAATCATGCGGAAAGTTACGCGGAAGCGTTGAATTATTTTCCCCAGCCGGATGCATTTCATTTGGGACCTTACCAGTACTTAGATCATATAGCAAACTTGAAGAAAGCCGTTAACATTCCGGTTATAGGAAGTTTGAACGGAGTTAGCAACGGCGGCTGGGTTAAATATGCTCAGAACATTGAACAAGCTGGAGCCGACGCTCTTGAATTGAACATTTACTATGTTGCTACAAACCCTCTTCTCTCAGGCGAAGAAATCGAAAAGATGTATATTGATACTTTAAAAGCCGTGAAGAGCAACGTTAAAATTCCGGTAGCCATAAAGCTGAGTCCTTTCTTTTCATCGATGTCCAACATGGCTGTAAAATTGGATCAGGCAGGCGCAGACGCTTTAGTATTGTTCAACAGATTCTATCAACCGGATTTCGATCTTGAAAAGCTGGAGGTAGTTCCCAACTTAATGTTAAGCACAAACTGGGAAATGCGCCTTCCATTAAGATGGATAGCAATCCTTTACGGAAACATAAAAGCAAATCTCGCTGCGACAAGCGGAATACATAATCATATCGATGCGCTTAAAGTTATGATGGCCGGAAGCGATGTAGCTATGGTATGTTCCGAATTACTTGTTAACGGTGTTGGAAGAATTAAAGAAATTCTAAAGGGCATGGAAGAATGGATGGAAAAGAACGAATACGATTCGATTCAAACAATGAAAGGAAGCATGAGCCAGAAAGCGATTGCAGAACCGGCCGCTTTCGAAAGAGCTAACTATATGAAACTTCTTCACAGCTACAAAACTTTACTCTAATTCCTAGAGTACCTTAAGAGCCATCGGATTTTCGCGAGTCCGGTGGCTTTTTATTTTCCTCTATAATTCTTTGTGCAAATTAAAATACCATTCTCTATATTTGTCCGGCAGTTGACCATTCATCACATCTCTTCAACAGGAAACTGATGGAAGAACATTATCATAAATGGTATACTCAATTTTTAAGCCGTGATTTCGAGATGCTTGTATTCGGTTATTCGGGAATCCCGTTAATATTCTTCCCGCCGGCTCAAGGTAAATATTACGATGCAAAAGAAAACGGATTAATTTCTTCAGTCGAATATTTTATTAACGAAGGAAAAATAAAAATCTACTGCCCGGATACAATCGATTCCCAAAGCTGGTATAATTACACAATTGATCCTTCCGATAGGGTAGAAGCGCATATCTTATATGAGAAGATGATTCTAAATGATGTAATCGATTTTGCCGTTTTTGAAACGGGAGTAAAAAAAGTTGGATTAAGCGGCGTTGACTTCGGAGGTTACCACGCGTTAAATACCGCGTTCCGTCACCCGGAAAAAATTTCTCGACTTTTAACCATCGGAAGTTTCTTCGATATAAAACAATTTATCTTTGGATACTATGATGACAACTGCTACTTCAATAATCCGCCGGATTATATGCAGAATCTTGAAGATGCCTGGTACCTCGATAGGATTAAGAAAATGAAAATTATTTTGGGAACCGGCGAGTGGGATTTATATGCCTACGATAACAAGAGAATGTCGTCAATACTCCAAAATAAAAACATTGATCATTTGCTGGATGTTCGTCCGGCCTCTTCACACGATTGGAATTCATGGAATGATGTTTTCCCTTACTATTTATCATTGCTGTTAAACGAAATTAAAAATTAAGCAAGCCGAAGCATTAATATTTAGTTCTGTTTGCATAAGATAATTCTCATAGTTCAAATAATAATTCTGAAATTAATTTCGAAAGCGAGGGTGTATGCAGCAGCTTGAAAATCTCCTTTCTCAATTAGCGAGGCAATGAATTAATTATAGGAAAGAAAACATGAAGAAGAGAACTATCTATTCGATTAAAATAAATTTAGGGAACAATTTAATATGCTTTAGGGTTATCCTAGTAAATTGTTTTGATTGTTAATCAACATTTGATGATGGAAAGGAATACCCATGAAAGTTGGAATTTTAGGTTCGGGTACGGTCGGACAGCAATTAGGTTTAGGATTTCTTCGTACCGGTTATGAAGTAAAAATCGGAACAAGAGACACAGGCAAATTAAACGACTGGCTTAAGAGTGCAGGTATAAAAGCTTCCGTTGGAAGCTTTGAAGATGCCGCTCGATTCGGAGATATAATTGTAATAGCAACATTTTGGGCGGGAACCGAGAACGCCGTTAATCTTGCCGGAAAGGATAATTTCAAAAACAAAATTGTAATCGATGTTACCAATCCTCTCGATTTCTCCCAAGGTACTCCTCCAAAGTTCACGGTAACCCACGGTAACTCCGCAGGAGAATTGATTCAAAGATGGCTGCCCAACTCCAAAGTTGTAAAGGCATTTAATACAATCAGCGCGTATATAATGATAAATCCTAAATTGGAAGAAGGATACCCGGATTTGGTAATCGCCGGCAACGACGAAAACGCAAAAAAAAACGTAACGGATATCGCTAAAGCTTTCGGCTGGCAGAATGTAATTGATATTGGAGACATTAGCCAGTCTTATTTGCTTGAGGCGTTCGCTATGATGTGGATTATATACGGATTCAAGCATAACCATTGGACGCACGCTTTTAAATTATTAATGAAGTAAGATGGAATCTTCACTTCAAGATAAAATTTGTCTAATAACCGGTGCCAATAAAGGCATCGGTTATGAAATTGCCCGGCAGCTTTGCGAAAAAGGTTTTACAGTAGTTATAACCGCAAGGAATAACAATAGGGGAAAAGAAGCTTTTCAAAAACTTAGAGAATATAATTACAACGTTCACTTTATTACGATGGACGTTGCCGATGACGATAGCATATACGCCGCGGCGGATGAATTCGGAAGAAAGTTTAATGCGCTCGACGTGCTTATAAACAACGCAGCAATACTGCTGGATAATTCCTCCAATGTTTTCGATACAGGTCGTAACGACCTGATTGAAACCCTCCAGACCAACACGGCAGGAGTGTTAAGCGTTACACGCGCTTTCATAAAGTTCATGCCTAGATTCTCCAGCATTATAAATATCTCCAGCAGCGCCGGATTGCTGAAAGGAATGAGTGCTTACGCCCCGGCATACAGCATTTCCAAGGCGGCGTTGAACGCACTTACTATTCAAATGGCGGAATCACTACATAAAAATAAAATTTCGGTCAATGCCGTTTGTCCCGGCTGGGTAAGGACGGATATGGGGGGCAAATCGGCAACGCGCTCTGTAGAAAAAGGAGCGGAGACCGCAGTTTGGTTAGTCACAGACGCGCCAAATGATTTAACCGGCAAATTTGTTAAGGATAAACGAGTGATTGATTGGTAAATAAAAATATTTGTCAATTGACCTTTTTTAAAGTTCACTCAACTTTATTATTTTAAGTGTAAAAATAAATCCATTGCCGACAACAAAATGAAAGAATAAGTTTAAGTGAAATTTTGGAAAAGGATTCTATATATAAGTTGATACATTCCTCTTAATGCTCAAACTTAATTAATATTGAATTGACAAATTTGTTTTGTGGGAGGTAACAAATGAATCAAACTAAGTTGTATCTTCTTATTCTCCTTTCCTTAATGCTTTTACTAGCTTACGGCTGTCGCCAGAACGAATCTACCATCGTTCAACCTAATATCGATACCCAGCTTGCAAAAACCAATTTCGGAACGGGAGTTTCAACCGTACAATCTAATATTACAAACGGAGATATGGAAAACGGCACTACGGGATATTGGAACGGTGGTTCATCTATTACAGGTTACACATTCCAATATTCGGCGGAAGAATCCGTATCGCCTTCACACTCGCTCTCTATAACCGCCGACGGAACCGCAAAGGGAAGCTTTGCATATTGGGCCCAATCATTCGACGCCTCTTCTTTCATTGGCAAAAAGGTTACGCTTACTGTCAGTGTTAAATATATCAATGTTGACGGCGACGGCGTTATGTTCGCACTGAGAGGAGACAATACAAGCGTCCCGGAAGGTACTGCCGAAGCATTTTCGACGACGCAAGGTAAGATATTGCTTACCGGTACAAGCGATTGGACCACTCTCCAGGTCAATCTCGATCCTGTCCCTGAAGATATTAAATCGTTAACTATCTATATGCTGCTATCCGCGGATCAAGGATCGGTCTATTTTGATAATCTTGGAATTACAGTCGAGGATGCCTCGCTGCCGTTAACCGATATAACGAACGGCAATTTTGAGACGGGGAATTACTCACCGGATAACTGGTGGAACGGTTCGGCCAACAATTCGGCATTTGAATTCGCCTGGGATAAAAATGAATTCAGATCTCCCGGCCACTCGGTGAAGATCGGCTCGGTCGATTCCGGTGATAACTTTGCGATATGGGCACAGACAATCACCGCTTCCGAACTTATCGGAAAGAAAATCTCCTTGAACGTCTATATTAAAGGCGTGAATTTAACCGGCTCGGGAATTTATATTGCTATACGTGGAGATGATACCTTGCTGCCGTCCGGCAGCGCGGAAAGCTTTGCCACAACTCAAGGAAATGAGAATATTTCCGGTAATTTTGATTGGAAAATGTATAGCGTTACCCTGAATAAAGTTCCCGATAATACAAAGTCGCTTACTTTTTATTTAATTTACGGGTCGAAGACTAGCGGTACGGCGTATTTTGATGATGTCTCGCTAACGAAGGAATAATTCTTTGAGAGGCCGGTTTAAATAGCTATTTATTAGTATTTATAATCGGCCTAATATATTTTATGTAAATGGATTAGTGACTTTATATGAATAATTATTCATGGCTTAAGTAAATAGTCGGGATATTGAGGATTTAGGCTTTTAGATAAATATTAAAAAATGAGGATTGTTCATTTATAAATAAAGACGAAAAATAATAGGTTAGAAACTTAGAAATGAGTGCTAAATTTTCGATTTTTAACTGGAGAAACAGCAGACCGGAAAATAATTTTGGCAATTAGCGGAGCATGAACGGATTTGAATATAAATTCTATAACAGAAGGCGGAATAAGCAATTTAATTAATAAACACGTTGTGTGAATTAACTTATAAACCGTTGAAACGGTTATTACTTTGTGCTTTTTTTCTAGTTAACCCACGGATTAATCCGTGGGTTAATGAAAAGTAATTGTCTTCTGTTAAACTGTTTCAACAGTTTTACCTTGTTTAATTTCTAATTCACTCAACCGGTTAATAGCAAAAAGAAATTAATCTTTTGCTCCGGTGATTATAAAAAATATTTTGCTTTTAAATCAAATTAATGTAAATTGAAATCATAGATTCAACCATTTTAGACGATGGGGGAAATTGCTCTCAGAATTTCTTCCATGAATGAAAGACCCCCGTCAATTCTGTTTCCCTTTCCAGATGGATTCTCCGCCGAAATTTTGCGGTTGAAATACTCCGATAAGAATATTGCTTTGCTTTTGTGATATAGATTATTCCTTTTCCGTATTTGTTCGACAACAATTTATATTATAAATATATGAGCGCCGGGGTTTATTTTAAACTGAATATTTCCGGTTCTGTTTCTGTCTTCTCTCTTTGCATGCCGCCTAATCAAGGCAGCCATTCCGTTATTAATAATTTCAATATTAGAAAAACAGCTTTGTTTGCCGTTTCTCATCATTTACTATCCGCTGCCGGCGGATTAAACTTTGCTTTCAACCAAATAATAGGCGGAATTTATCAATTAAAGAGAGGAATAGAGCATTTTAAACGAGGAAGAGCCCATTTAATTAGGGGCATAGATCAATTAAAACGAGGAATATCTCAATTCATTAGGGTAAATGCCCATTTTAAGCCGGTCGGTAATCACTTAAAGCCCGGAAATGACCAGTTCAATGGAGGAATTGACCAGTTAAAGCGAGGAAACGCTCATTTTAAATGTCGAAATAGTCATTTAAAACACGGAAATGAACAATTCAAGTATGGAATTGACCGGCTGAAATTACGAGATGATTATTTCAAATCCGTTCTTGTTCAATTAGAAAGCCGCTACCGCTGTTTGAAAGGTTATTTTGGCTGTTCTAAGTCGGTTTTTGAACCGTTGACCACCGTTCTTGATCAATCCGTATCCGAAATAAATGACTACTCTAGTGGTATAGTAGCTATGAAATACGGGAATTATGCCATTTATAATACAATTAATTATCAATCCTCAAACCTACTGCTATCAATCAAAAATAAAAGGAGGCAATTATGAACAAACGGGAAGAAAGCAAGGTGGAAACGTACAAAAATATTA
>DAIEQA010000040.1:0-3286 GCA_027348115.1 Ignavibacteriales bacterium | reverse complement strand
CCACAACTTTGGGCAAGCGGTTGGAGCCGATATGAGGGTGAGCGTCGATTAAAATTTCTTGCCGGGCTCCGTGCTGCACCAGTAAATTCAAGATGTGGTTTACATCTCCCCGTTTTGTAGAGCGAGTGTAAAGCTTGCCGTCGCTGTAAGTGCCGGCGCCGCCTTCGCCAAAACAATAATTCGAATCGGAGTTTACCTGCCCGAATTGCTGAATTGCCCTTAAATCTTTTCGCCTGGTTTGAACATCCTTTCCTCTTTCAAGAATTATCGGTTTGATTCCTAATTTGATTAAGCGCAGAGCCGCAAACATGCCGGCCGGGCCCATTCCGATAATTATAACCTTTTTATTGCCTTTAACCGGTTTAAACTCTACCGGTTTGAATAAATCTGCCGCTGACTCATTTATATATGCAATTGCTTTTGCCCTATACACAGGATTTTTAGATCGCGCGTCTATGGAACGACGGATTATTTGAACCGCCGATATTTCTTCCGGATTGAATTTTAATCTTTGCGCGGCAAGATTTTTTCGAAATTCATAATCGTTGATTTTTTCGGGTGGTATTACAAGTTCTATTTCTTTTTTCATTTCGTCCTCTGTTTTGAGGAAAGTTTTTTGAATGCAGAGTGTCGAATTAAAAATGCAGAATATTAACCGTGTTTCGAACTACCAATTATTTATAAATGCATTTCATCCTATATTCTGCATTCATCGTTCTGCATTCGTTAGTACGTCGATTTAATTACACCGCCGTCAACGCCAATAGTAGCGCCGGTTATATAGCCAGCCTGCTCGGAAGCTAGAAAAACTATCAGTGAAGCAACTTCTTTTGGCGCGGCTAATCTTTTAATCGGTACTTCGTTTGCCATGGATTCAAGAATCTTTTCAGGTGTTGTTCCAGTTGCCTTTGCACGCACGGCTGCGAGTTCATCGATTCGAGAAGTTAATGTATATCCGGGCGCGACATTATTGATTGTGATATTGAATTGTCCAACCTGGCTGCTAAGAGTTTTAGCAAAAGCTGTTACGGCGCTTCTCAGTGCATTCGAAAGAATTAGATTATCAACCGGCTGCTTTACAGAGAGCGATGTTACGTTGATGATTCTTCCCCAATTTTTTTCTTTCATATCCGGCAGCACAAGCCGCGTAAATCTAACAGCGCTCATTAATACCTGCTCAAACGCGTCGGACCAATGTTCATCCGATAGATTTTCAAAAAAACCGGCAACGGGTCCACCGCAATTATTAACGAGTATATCGATGCTTCCAAATTTGCTTCGGACGGTCTCCACTGCTAATTCAATATCCGAAGAGACATTTATATCGCAGGTAATTCCAAGCGGCTCAATTTTATATTTCTCTTTTATTTCCTTAACGGCTTTTACTACATTAGTTTCATTGCGCGAACACACAGCAACTTTACATCCTTCTTCTATGAACAATTCTGCCGCGGCACGCCCGATGCCTTTGCTTGATGCGGAAACAAGGACCACCTTATTTTTAATTTTGAAATCCATGCGCAATCCAAATTTTTCTACTTCAATTTAAGATTTTTTTTCGCCGGTTTAAAAAAAAATGCCGGATAAATCCGGCATCTATAAACTAAAGTAGAAAAATCTACTTTGCGCTAGCGGCTTTATGAACCGCTAATTGTTCCTTTACAATTTTCTCCGTATCGAGAGCAATTACCAATTCTTCGTTGGTTGGAATTCTCAGCACTTTAGCTTTTGAATTTTGAGAAGAGATTACGCATTCGCCTTTAACATTTTTATTCGCTTCCTCATCCAGTGTGATCCCAAGATAGTCCATATTTAGACAAACATTTTTACGAACCATTTCGGAATTCTCGCCTATGCCGCCGGTAAATATCAGCGCGTCCAATCCCCCCAAAGCCGCAGTGTAAGAACCGATATATTTTTTAATTCGATAAGTAAATACATCGAATGCATACTTGGCTTTTTTATTTCCTTCTGCTACAGCTTCTTCAATTTCTCTCATATCGCTACTTTCGCCGCTAATGCCAATCAAACCGCTGTGCTTATTAAGAAGTGTATTGGCTTCGGCAAGAGATAATCCTTCTCGACCCATGATATAAAGTATAACCGACGAATCCAAATCGCCGCTTCTTGTTCCCATTAACAATCCTTCAAGAGGCGTAAAGCCCATTGTTGTGTCAACCGAGACACCGCCGTTTACAGCAGCCATAGAACAACCGTTACCTAAATGTGCTGTAATAATTTTCAAATCCTCGATCGGTTTACCAAGCATCGCCGCTGCTCTTTGCGAGACATAACGGTGGGAAGTGCCGTGGAATCCGTAACGGCGTATTTTATATTTCTTATATAACTCGTAAGGAATTCCATAAAGATAAGCTTGAACTGGCATATGGCTGTGGAAAGATGTATCGAACACGCTCACTTGCGGGACATCGGGCAAATTCTTTTTTGTCGCCTCTATACCTTTAATGTTTGGCGGGTTATGCAGCGGGGCCAACTCGATGTTGTCTTTCAACACTTTCATTACATGATCGGTTATCAAAACAGAATCCGAAAAGGTCTCGCCTCCGTGAACTACACGATGACCGACGGCATCAATTTCATTTTTATCTTTTATAACGCCGTGGTTAGGCGACAACAAAACCGCGATGACATATTCAATTGCTATAGAGTGATCTAGAATCTCGCCGACAATTTTAATTTTCTCTTTGTCGTGCGGCACATGAGTTAATACCGCGCTGGACATCCCGATTCTTTCGACCATTCCCTTAGCAAGCGCAAGTTGTTCGTTTGTATCAATAAATTGATATTTAATCGAAGAACTACCGCAATTTAAAACCAAAACTTTCATTACTACCTCTGTATTTTCAATTTATTTTTTTGCCGTCTGCATCGTATTTAAAAAAGCCCTCGCCGGTTTTCTTGCCGAGCTTTCTTTCGCGTACAAGTTTGCGAAGAATGGGACACGGGCGGTAGCGCGGCTCGCCTAAAGTAGCCCACAATGTTTCCATCCAGGCAAGCACTTCATCCAATCCCATGGAATCAGCCATTTCAAGCGGACCCATATTAAAATTGTAACCTAATCTCATCGCTGTATCAATATCTTGAGCGCTTGCAACACCTTCCAAAAGGATGTGCATAGCTTCATTCAACAAAGGAACTATTGCACGCGTAGTTACGAAACCGGGATACTCATAAACTTCAACAGCAGTCTTGCCAATTTTTGCTGCGAATTTTTTTATTATCTCTACCGTTTTATCCGAAGTGTTTAATGCTCTTACAAGCTCAA
>DAIEQA010000034.1:0-1944 GCA_027348115.1 Ignavibacteriales bacterium | reverse complement strand
AATCACATTCCGACTTTTGAAGATAAAGCAGAAGCCCTTCATTATTTCCCTCTCTTCAGAACATGGTTTGGTCTGGCTGGAATATGCAAACTTCCCTGGAATGACGTTGAACCCGCAAACAACGCAGAGACTGCGGAACCTGCAAAAGTGCCGGAACATGTTGATAATTATGTAACCATTTACAACGCCGTTACAGGAAGAGATTTTACGAAAGAAAGACTCATCGAAGATTCCGAAAGAGTTTACAATTTTCAGCGCATGTTTAATTTGAGAAGAGGTTACGGAGTTCGCAAGTGGGACGCGCAGCCCTATAGAGCCGCCGGCCCTGTTACTGAAGAAGAATATTTATCGCGGCAGGAACGATATGATAAGCAATTGAAAGAACTCATCGGGCTGGACCCGCAGGGGATGTCGTTGAAAGAAAAAATGGCGGCGCACCGAAAATACCGCGAAAATAGATACGAACTTCTTCTTGACGCTGTTTACAAAAGAAGAGGCTGGGACGAAAATGGCGTTCCGAAAATTGAACACTTGAAAAAACTTGGAATGGACCTGCCGGAATTGCTTGAACTGAGAAGCAAATATGAAAAAGGTGAATGGAAATTGAAATAAAAACTGAAAAATATATTTAAAACTAAAAACTCCGCTTCGAGCGGAGTTTTTTTTAATTCAAAATCTTTATCCGCCGCTTATCATGTGAATGATCTCCACATTGTCGTTTTCCTTTACCGACGCAGTCTCAAAATATTCTCTCTTCACAATTTTTCCGTTTATCTTTACAATTAGACGAGTGAATGAAAATTTTTTCAACTTCAGCAGTTCATTGACGGAGAGAGAATCTTTTTCAGAATCCAGGATTTCGTTCCGATGATTCAAAATAATATTCACTTACTTATCCTTTCCCAATAAAATTTCGAGAACAACGTTTGCCATCATATTAGAGACAATGCCAACTCGTGGCGCGATTGGGGGATCGTCCGGACCAGTCTCATTCATGTGGTCGCCTACTATATAAAGATTGTCGTGCTTTTCTACTTTAATCAGTTCACTGCCGCCCCACCCTGCCAGGCCAACTCCGCACACCAACGGTTTATCCGGAAATGAATCCAGAACGGTCTCGGCAATCATCTCTTTCATCTCGGCTTTATCAAACGCTTCAATTATAATATCCGCATCCTTATAAAGTTCAACTATTTCTTTTGGGCTTATCGTTATGATATGCGCTTCAACTTTTACGGAAGGGTTTATTTTCGAAATATTTTCTTTTAAGGCTTCGGCTTTATATCTGCCTATCTGATCATAAAAAAAATACTGACGGTTTAAATTGCTCTCTTCAATTTTGTCGAAATCGGCAATCACTAATTTTCCAATTCCAATGCGAGCCAAAGCCACAGCCGCGTTCGAACCGAGGCCGCCGCAACCGGCAATACCAATGCTTCTGCTTTTTAACCTGTTTTTAATCTCTTGAAAATTCATAGCCGCATATTTTTTCCGTTAAAATATAATTAAAACGGATTCCGGCATCAAAAATTTATTCAAGGAACATTTATGGCAGTCTTGACGAAATACCCGGCCGGCATCCTTTTAATTGGACAAAATGATACTTTGTTGGGAAATGGCCGGATAATTTATCTTGCAATAATTCAATTGAAAGTATTACATTGAATTGCAACATGTTGAAAAAATAATAGGCGGAGGAGAAATGAAATCACTGAAAGATATATTGAGCACTCAATCTCTTTACACGGTTAAAAGCGGAATCAACATACATGATGTTGTTTTGCTTATGGCCGAACATAATATTGGACTCGTGCCGATAATGTCCGGGGAAGGAAAACTTCTCGGCGTATTTTCCGAGAGAGACCTTGTAAGAAGAGTGATATCAAAAGATTTGAATTTGGCGACAGCTCAAATAGACGAAGTGATGACAAAAGATTTAGTTCT
>DAIEQA010000165.1:0-42648 GCA_027348115.1 Ignavibacteriales bacterium | reverse complement strand
TCTTTTATAAACGGCTGATAAACAATGGGAAATTTGTTTGATGTACCTTCAACTATTCCGAAATCAATTTTCTCGTCCACAAGCAATTTCTCAATCTCTTCGGTGTTGTTTGTTACCAGATCAATCTCGAGCTCGGGATGTTTCTGTTTTAAATGAGCAAGAATTTTGGGAAGAATGTATTGAGCCAGGGTTGTGCTCGCGCCAAGTCTGAGTTTTCCCTTTACAGTATCGTTTTTCTCGGCAAGCTCAAATTCAAGTTCATTGTACATTTGAAGAATCTTGCCAGCATAGATTTTTAAAATTTCGCCATGCGGAGACAAGATAATGGAATTACCTTTTCGTTTGAACAAACTTATGCCGAGCTGCTTCTCAAGTTCGTGAATATGCTTGGTTACCGCCGGCTGTGTTATAAAAAGTTCGTTGGCGGCCTTGGTAAAGCTGAGCTTTTCGGCTACAGTATAAAAAACTTTGAGTCTGAAGTCGAAAATCATTTTATCTTGACTGTCTATTATTAATCAGCAAAACAAACTCGCCTTTAAGCTTTTGAGACTGAATTGTTTTCAATACTTCTGCGGCTTTACCGCGATAAAATTTTTCAGTCGGGAGCGTGAGATTATAAGCGACGCATATTTGAGTTGACACGCCAAATATTTTTACTACGTCCGTTAATATTGCCGCAAGCCGGTACGGCGTTTCCATAACCACGAGCAATTCTTTAATGCCTTTTAATCGAAGCAATTCTTTTTTCCGAATGTCGGTTTTAGGGGAAAGCCAGCCTGCATAATAAAATTTATCCAACTTGAAACCGGAACCGACAAGTGCCGGCAATAAAGAACTTGCGCCGGGCAGGGGAACAATTTCGATATTTGAATCGATGCACATTTGAACAAGCGTTGTTCCGGGATCGGAAAATAATGGAGTACCGCAGTCGGATATTAATGCTGCGGATTTCCCGGAAGCAATCATTTGAAAAATTTCGCGGGAGGATTCTTCTTCGTTGTGTTCGTTTAAACCGCGTAATTCTTTTTTGATTTGAAAATGAGAAAGGAGGCGCGTTGCCTCCTTGAATTCTTCGCAGATGATAAAATCGACTTCTTTAAGAATATTTATCGCCCGAAGATTGATGTCGTCAAAATTTCCAATCGGTGTAGAAACTATGTAAAGTTTATTAGTTGTCATGCTGAACTCGTTTCAGCATCTTCATTTTGTTCAATCCTATTTTCCGCTAAATCAATCCAATCTTTGTTGATCGACTCAATTAAATTTATTTTCCATTGTCTATGCCAGTTTTTCAATTGCTTTTCCCTTCGTATCGCGGAATTTATATCGTTGGTAGTTTCATAGTAGACTAACTTAGTTAAGTTATATTTTTTGGTAAATCCATCAATTTGCTTTGATTTGTGCTCAAGAACCCTTCGTTGTAAATTATTTGTAACACCAATGTAAAGGGTTTTTGATTTGTTGGTCATTATGTATACAAAATATTCATTCATTTCAGACCCCGAAACGAGTTCGGGGTGACATTATAAAAACAACTATACCGGTTGTTGAAGCTGGTTTATTAAATCTGTCAGCTCAACAATTTTTTTACCTCCGGTTTTACGATTCTTAATTTCTACCTTGCCTTCTTTCAAATTCTTCTCGCCGACAATTATTTGAATGGGCATACCGAGTAAGTCGGCATCGTTAAACTTAACACCGGCGCTTACGCTGTTACGGTCGTCGAATAAAACTTCGTAACCGTTCTTTTCGGTAAGATCGCGGTAGAGTTGTTCGCAAGTCTGGGCGATAGTTTCGTTTTTCATGTTCAACCCGATAAGATGGATATCAAACGGATTGAGAGGATCCTTCCATACAATTCCTTTATCGTCGTAGTTTTGCTCAAGGAAACATGCGAATATTCTTTCCACGCCGATGCCGTAACTGCCCATAACAACCGGATGCTCTTTCCCGTTTTCATCCAGATACATTACTCCGAGAGCTTCGGAATACTTTGTACCTAATTTGAAAATGTGGCCGAGTTCGATTGCTTTGAAAACTTCCAGCGTGGATCCGCAGCGAATGCATTTTTCACCGGATTCGACAATGCGTAAATCAAAATATTCTATGCTGGATACGTCGCGTTTCAAATCGATTCCGCCAAGGTGGTAATCGTTTTTATTAGCTCCGCTGTAAAGATTATTCCCATCCTTCAAAAGATTATCCGCAATAATTCTATGCTTGAACCCGATGGGGCCAATTGAGCCGGCATCCGCACCGCTGATTTCTTTTAGTTCTTCCTGGTGAGCCGGACGAACATTGCCGCCGAGCACCGACGTCAATTTTGTTTCGTTAACTTCGTCGTTGCCGAGCATCAATACAAGTACCGGCTGACCGTCGTGAATGTAAACTCTTGACTTTGCCGTTTCGTGTTCGTGAATTTTTAAGAAATTGCAGAGTTCGTCAATTGAATGAACATTCGGTGTTGAAATTTCGTAAATCTGTTTGGCTTCTTCGTGATGTCTGGCTTGTTCGGCAACCGACTGCGCAACTTCGGCATTGGCGGCGTAACCGCATCTTTCGCAGTATGCAACCATATCTTCACCGGCGTCGCTCTTAACCATAAACTCTTCGGATTTGTTGCCGCCCATTGCGCCGCTTGATGCGCCGACAACAAAATATTTCAAACCGCATCTGTCAAAAATTGCGCGGTAAGCTTTATCGTGAAGCGCATAACCGGCATCAAGCCCTGCAAAATCCCTGTCGAGCGTATAAGCATCCTTCATAATAAATTGTCTTCCGCGTATAACGCCGCTGCGCGGTCTCGGTTCGTTTCTAAATTTGGTTTGAATCTGGTACCAAATCTGCGGCATATCTTTATACGAAACGATAGCGCCTTTGGCGTGGTAAGCAACTATTTCTTCATGCGTCGGTGCCAAAACGTAATCGCGGTTCTTAATGTGGAATAAAATATCGCCGAACGCTTCGGTTCTTCCGGTCTGATCCCAAATCTCTCTCGGGTTCAGCCCCGGAAAGTGAAATTCCTGTCCGCCTATAGCATTCATTTCTTCGCGGATGATATCCGTAATTTTTCTAATCACCTTGTAGCCAACAGGCAGCCATGAATAAATTCCGGCGGATAATTGTCTAACCAATCCTGCGCGGATCATTAAAATGTGGCTTGGAATAACCGCTTCCGACGGCACTTCTTTTAAAGTAGGTATGAAGGATTTGCTTAATCTCATAATTCTGTATAATAGTTAATTGAAAAATATTTCTTGAAACCGCCGCTTCGATTAATTATTAAATGGAGGGCAGTGTTCTCAAAGGTCAAGGCAAAAATAAGAAATGCATGTTGCATTATGAAATGAACAGCATGAATTTAATTCTTATTTTTGAAGCCAAGATTGAAAACGCTATACATAATGCGGAATTGTTTTTAACCGATGTACGGATTTGCTAATTATTGTAGGCAGGATAAATGGAGAAGAAAAATTTTGGCGATATGCCATCCGGCGAATTTAAGAATTACGGTCACCGGCTTATCGATTGGGTAGATAGCTACCTAAATAACATTGAAACATACCCCGTATTGCCGAGTATTAAACCGGGCGGCATAAAATCGAAACTACCTAAGCATGCGCCGGAAGCCGGAGAATCCCTTGAAAATATTTTGGGTGATCTTGATAAAATTATTATGCCGGGTGTAACTCACTGGCAGCATCCCAACTTTATGGCCTATTTCAATTCAACTTCGAGCGGACCCGGAATATTGGGAGAGTTGGTAAGCGCGGCTATCAACGCAAACGGTATGGTCTGGAAATCGAATCCATCGGCAACAGAACTCGAAGAGACAGTTCTCAATTGGTTTAGAGAAATGATCGGATTGCCTGAAGAATTTTTCGGTGTTGTTTATGATACTGCGTCGGTGAGTACAATGCACGGTATTGCCGCTGCTCGCGAATATGCTGGTCTGGATGTCCGCACAAAGGGATTATGTGGTTTACCAAAACTGCGTTTGTATTGCACCGGGCACGCGCATTCATCAATCGATAAAGCGGCTTTAACCCTTGGTATCGGCATGGATGGAATTGTTAAAATTTCCTCCGATGAAAATTATGCGATGATCCCGGGCGAACTTGAAAAAGCAATTAAAGCAGACAGAGCGAAAGGTAACATACCGTTCTGTGTTGCGGCAACCGTAGGAACCACTTCTTCTACAGCCGTCGATCCGGTTGAAGAGATAGCCGACATATGCGAACGGGAAAATATCTGGTTTCATCTTGACGGCGCCTACGCCGGGGTAACCGCAATGCTGCCGGAAATGAAAAAATTCTTCAAGGGATTTGAAAAAGCCGATTCGTTTGTGGTGAATCCTCATAAATGGCTCTTTGTACCGGTGGATTTCAGTATACTCTACACACGCCGCCCATCAGTATTAAAGCAGGCATTCAGTCTTGTGCCTGAATATTTAAAAACTTCCGAAGACGATGTTGTTGTTAATTATATGGATTACGGAATCCAGCTTGGCCGAAGATTCCGGGCACTGAAGTTTTGGTTTGTGCTTCGTTATTTCGGCGTTCAAGGATTACAGGAAAGACTAAGAGAGCATCTACGGCTGGCTCAACTTTTTAAAAGTTGGATAGAAAAAGATTCCGGATTTGAAATCATGGCACCGGTTTATTTTGGAACAGTTTGTTTTAGAGCAAAGCCGCAAAATATTTCGGACGAAGAGGAACTAAACCTACTGAATGAAAAACTTCTTGCAAGAATTAATTCCACCGGAAAAGTATTCATGGTACATACCAAGTTAAACGATAAGTTTACAATCCGAACAGTAATATCGAGTCTTCGCGTCGAAGAAAGACACGTAAAACTTGCTTGGGACATAATTAAAGAATCCTTAGAAGAAATATTGAACAAAGGTTGATTGGATGGAAAGACTATTTCATTTCGGCATATTAGCGTTTACTTCGCTGTTTACAATGGTAACGCCTTTTGGAGTAATACCGCTTTTCACAACACTCACTGCTAAAATGTCTCCGGTAGAGGTACGGAAAATTGCGGTGAAAGGAGTAATGACCGCGTTTATAATAATGGTTGTTATCGCGCTGGCCGGAAATTTCATCTTTGATTTTTTCCATATTTCGATCAACGGTTTGCGCATTGTGGGCGGAGTTCTTTTTTTCATGTCCGGTTATGATATGGTACAGGCAAAACTCAGCCGGTTAAAAGAAGAAGGCCAAAGTTTTACGGAATATGTCAACGATTTTGCCATAACTCCGCTTGGAATTCCAATAATCTGCGGACCAGGTTCAATCACGGTTACAATCGTTTTGTTTAACGACACAAAGAATGTCACGGAAAAACTAATTCTGTTCGGGGTAATAGTAATAGTTTTATTTCTTACTTATTTACTGCTCGTCGGAAGCAGAAAGATTCTGGCATTTCTCGGCGATAACGGCAATAAAGTATTGATGAGAATTATGGGTTTGATAGTAATGGTTATAGCTGTTGAACTTATGTTCTCCGGTTTAAAACCAATTGTACAGGATATGATTGGCGTAAAATAAAATGAACCGATGGCTTGAAGGAAATGATTTTTTAAAACAAGAAACCCCGGAAGACCGGGGTTCTTTAATGTTGCCAAATAATAGTTCTATTATTTCACAACTTTAACGTCTTGAGCCTGAGGTCCTTTAGGTCCGTCGCCAACAGCAAACTCAACCGCTTGACCCTTCTCAAGTGTTTTGTATCCGTCATTCTGGATAGATGAAAAGTGAACGAATACATCGCCACCTTGAGTACGCTCAATGAAACCGTAACCCTTTGCAGCGTTAAACCATTTTACGGTTCCGTTTTCACGATCTGCCATTAAGAAAACTCCTATAAAAATATTGTTACTTAACAACTACTGAACAAATTTCTTGAACGATCATTTAATTTGAGATTAAAATCCATTTCAATCTATTCGTCCATCGGTGTCAAACATAGCAATAAAAAAATATTAAAACAAAGGATATTTTTAACCTTAACTATGCGTTTTTTACCATCATGGCTATCTGGTTAGCCTGGTTTTGATTGTATTCAAAAGCGATCTTTCTATAGTTCACAAGGTCGATTATTGTACCGATCATGCAGATTCCGCCGGTAAGTAAATACAAAATTCCCAGACCAATCTGGTCGGTTAAAAATCTTTGAATGCCTGCGATTCCTAAAAATCCAACAAGCGTTACAAGCAGAATAGTCTGCGGATCTTTTCTCCTTGTCCGGTAAATATTGGAAAACTGCTGGGCCTGGTTGTCATCCATATTTTTGAAAATGCTGGAAATATACATTTGCTCTTCACCCATAATTTCCGGCAGATACTGTAATACATTAGCCATAGCTCACCTCTTTTTGTTTATGAAAGTTTGAATACATCCTTTTCGACAAAGTTATAGTGCGGTACAAAATTAGAATGAAGCCGACGATTCCCAGCGGATGAGTTTTAACAGAATGAAGAATATCGCCGTGATAAAAAAATGAAATTGACCTTCCCAAGCCGCAGCCCGGACAAAAAGTTATTCCCAAATTATGAAACGGACAAAAAGTGAAGTGCTGTGGCTGGTATGGATTTATAAAAAGCAGATATAATAATCCGGCCAGCCAAAGAACGGCCTCCCATTCAACAAGTTTCAAAAAAGTAAAAATTCTTTTCAAGGTAAACTTTATCAATTTTGGTGTAGATAATAACTTAAAATTAAAATGGAATCAAGCTTTGGGTAATTAGTCGTTTGAGTAGAAAAAAGGTTGGCGCTACTAAAAAGAATCCTGCCTGCGGGAAAATTATCGCAAGATCAATTCCTTGATTGTTCTCGCGCGGTTATTTTCATAATCTACAATGTCGAGCTTGTTCACAGCTCCAAAAATCTCGGGATTTGTTGAATTAATTTCGACGGCTATGCTTTTACATTTTAGCGCGTCGGTATAACCAGCTATTCCAACGTGCGGTATAAACGGAATGTCGAGGCGGAGTTCTTTTTCCAACAAACCTGTATATAATTGATCGTGGAGTTTAACGAATATCCTATAACCCTCCTCGGGAATTAAAAACACATCCGTGTATTCGCTGAAGGAATCTTTTACAATTTGCGCGCACCTAAGCACAAAGTAGAACTCTCTAAAATTTTTTGCTACGCCCTCTACATGTTTAATGAATGCTTTCGGGTCGATATCAAATACAGGGAATACTAGCGTGAAGTGTGGATTGACAGCTCTAAAGAAACGCTCATCGTGTTTAGAACGGATCGATTGAATCCAATCGAAATCTTTAATGTCAATCTGCGGATATGCTAATACAAGTAACGGCATCTGCGTGAATTTTAATTCAAAAATTATATCCCCCGCAGAGTAATTGCGGGGGCATTAAATACTCTTATAGATATTTTTCTTGTAGAACGTTTAGATGATGCTGAACATGTCCGTAAATAATATACGGAACAGCTCTTACGGACATTTCATTTTTGCTGGCCACACCGCGACGGGTCCACATTGCTTCAGAGAAGTTTTTGAAGGTAGCTATGTTCGCTTCGCGCAGTTTTACAAATTCATCAAGCATGTCCGCAAGTTTTATTTCGTTGAAATTGGATTCTTTTACAAAATCATCCTGCTCAAAACCGGGTAGCTGATTTTTATCGTTTCTTGAAAACCTTAAAGCACGGTAACCGAATATTCGCTCGCCGTCGTTAATATGTCCAAGCACTTCTTTAATTGTCCACTTGTCCGGGGCGTATTTAAATAAACCTTTCTCTTCCGGGATATTTTGGACGTAGCTTTGCATTGCATTAACCTGCTGCCGTAATAAATCCAATATATTGCCTTCCGGTACCTTGCTTATATACGTTTCATAATATGAAGCGTATTCGTTTTTATTCGGTCGCTGCATTTATAATCCTTCCGTTATTGGTTTTTAAATTTACTCAGTAAATTACCCAGTGCGCTTTTATTAACCATGAAGCCGAGCATTTTCAATTTCACGTAATCTTCATTGTAGAAATAGTAACCTTTATCTCCGACGTTATATGCGCCGGAGCCGGAATCTTTAATAAGGTACCAATCCTTTCCGTTCTTTGCTTCATATCCAACAAGGTGAATACCGTGATCGTCTGTTGTTGTGTTGTTGCTGAAACGCATCTGGCGAGCGTACTCATCGATATACTGCGAAGGAATATCGAAAGTTGGTACCATTGCAACCTTAGCGTGCGATTCAAGGCCGGGTTCCGATACATCTCCCCAAATAGCCATTGTGTATCCTTTGCGAACAGCATCCTTTAACGTGGACATGAATACGTCAAGCGGAACATTGTAATAATCTTTGCTGTGCCACCAATTGTCCGGCACTTCGTACTCAACTTTTTCGTAATAAGGTTTTTCCATTAGCGACATGACCGCGACGTAATCATCAAGATTTAGTTTAACAACTTTCTCCAGGTATTCTTTCGGGGTATACTCAACGCCGTCAACAACAAATTTTGTAGGAGGTACGCCGAGATAATGATTCAATATGGATTTAACCGTCGATATAACTTCGTCTTCATTCCATGCGTTGGCGGCTTTAATACCCTTTAGGTAATCGTCAATTTCTTGGAATAATTTGCTGTGATCGTGGTGCTTTTGTCCCGGCAGCATTCCGGTATAAGCTTCTTCCGGTACTATGCCGTATTTTTTCCATATTCTAAGAACCGCGTTAGCTTCCGAACCTTCGCCGATAACCGAGTTTCCTCTCTCTTCAACAAAGCGGCGCGCCTTCTCGGTATATTCCCAATAAACTGTCCACATCTCGGAGAGTTTTATTTTTTCGTTGTTTATCCGGTTGACTTCCGATTCTAAAAATGAAGTTGTTGAAAAACACCAGCAGGTTCCGGTATTGCCCTGGTTAATAGGATCGTTATGCCAGTAAGAAGTGAATTCGCTTTTGGACTTGGGAAGATCGAGACCGGTAAAATCCATTTTGAAAATTTTTTTCTCCGGCGTTTCCTTCTTGTTGTAATCGGCAATATCTTTTTTAATCTGTTCCCAGTATTCGTTCTTGGGTTCAACAAATTTTGCTTTATCCCGTTCCTGGGCGTTTACAATTCCTAAAAACAGAAGCAGCAGTAGAAATACTTTTATCTGTTTCATCTTTACTCCTTACTGAAAAATTTTTTAAGAGATAATAATTAACCGGTAAAACCCCGGCCGAGGATTAAATTTATTTCATCCAAAATTATGAAAGTTGGAAAAGACATTCTAAACATTTTGCAAAGCGGCGAATGTTGTTTGAATTGCTTTCGGTTTTTCCGAACGGCATTTGAATAGTTTATCATTTAACATTTTTGATTTGCAATCCGTCCGGACGATTAAATATGTTGCCGATAATGTACCCCTGGCGGGTAAGATTGTCTCTGTTCTGAAGTATAAATTCTTTTACGGTTTCTATTCCTATAACTTTTGTTATGCCCGGTCTTAGAACTTGTTCCTTATCCACGTAAGCATCGCCTTTGAAAGGTATCATAGGATTGAAATCGATATCCTGTTCTTTCGTCATAGGGCGAAGGGTGTAGACAAAATCCGCCGGAACGGATTTTATTAATCCAACCAGTTCAAAATTTGGTACGCCGTCTCGAACAGCAAGCACAATTCCTCCGCTGAATCCGCGGTTAAAAGCTGCATCGATAAGAAAAGTATGTTTCTCTTTGTTCGGTCTGCTTACGATTCCTTTTGTAATCATTTTATAATTCATCGGAAAGCCGAAGGCGTAAATAAAACTGCCCCACTCAAGTTCCGAAGACGCTCCCCACTTGTACGAAAACACCGGGATGTTCAATGTTTTGTCGATGTCGTATGATTTTCCGAGCAGAGCCACGTCGCGAGCTTTATCAATTGCGATAATGTCGAGCTCGCCCGTTCCCGGCAAATCGTTAACATAATTTGTCTGCTTGGATTTTATGGAAACGCTTTGAACGTATTGAGAGAATGATCCGTCGGGATTAATAAAGAACGAAATTACGGTATCGGGAAAACTAACTATGTGCGAAACAGTTAGAATTGCAACATGCCCTTGAGAGTTTGAAATAATTGTTCCTGTACCGGAAGCGGTTCGATTAAAGAAAACTTTTTCCGCCGCAACTTTCTCCATGTTTAGTTTTCCAATTTCAACAGCGCGAATATGACTGTCGCTGTCGAAGATGTAGCTCGTATAAAACGCTATGCTGTTTACAAGTTTAATGGAGTTGCTAATCTCTTCAAGTTGTGCCGAAGAATTTCGGTAAGGAAACTCGCTGTCGTATTGGCCGTCGCGCAAAGTAGGATAAATCTGGTCGTACACCGATGAGGAACAAGATACCGAGATGATAAGAAGAATCGCCGCGGTAAGAATTTTCAAAATATTTTGCTTTGCCATTACACCGCCACCGGACGTCATTCTGTGCAAATCTAATCTAATTAAATAACTAAATAAAGAAGGAAATTATTCCCGGAGATTTCTCCTCCTCTCGCCGGAGGAGGAGATAGCGATTATAAATTTTTCATCCAGGCTTTTCTAAGAGCCAGCTGTTTCTCCGTCGGATTTTCCAGTACCTTAAATTGGTGTTTAATCGGGCGTGCGGACATACGAACCGATAAATCCATCTGCTGACCGTCTCTTTCAATGGTTAATTGAATTGCATCGCCGACTTTAAGTTTATAAAAGATTGCAGCTTTGGATTGGGCGTTTTGCAAATTAATTTCTTCGCCGTTTAATTTAAGAATTATATCTCCCGGTTTCAGACCTGTTTCTGCAACCGCTACGTTATTCACAACCAGATGGTTATCTTTCAAACCGATACCAAAACCCAAAGTAATTTTGGAGCTGTCCACGCCGACATATTCTTTATATTCAATGCCGAGCTTATCGAAGTATTCCGCAACCGGCAGCTTATCTGTTCCCTTAATGTATTTATTTATGAAGTCGCCTATTTCCGGGTAGGTTCTTTTTACAAACTCGTCAAAAAATCCTTTCTCGTCGAACGACTTGTTCGCGCCGTAATCTTTATACAGTTGGTTTATAACCTCCCTTAATCCCTTCGTGCCGTTGGATAATTCGAGAATGCGAATGTCGAGAAGCATTGCCACAAGCGCGCCTTTCTGGTAAATATTCGGATATTGATCCTGTCGCTCGGTTGAGTGTAAGGAAAGATCTACAAGAGACATTTTCTGATCGAAGTTGTCGTTCATGTACAATTTTTGCCGTACGTCGTCAAGATATTCGTCAAGCGTCATTATATAATCCCGGAGTTGAAGAATACGGGAGGCCCATTCCGTAACGCCTTCGTAAAGCCACAGATGTTCGGACATAGTCGGCTTTGCAAAATTAAAATTGCCGATTAGTTGGCTGTGAATATTTAATGGCGTCACGACATGATAAAACTCGTGAGCTGCAATCGATTTTATTTCTCTTGCGTACTTGTCTTCGAGCGGCGCTTCCGTAAAAATATATTCGGAACTGTAGTTATGTTCCCACGCGCCAACAGTGATATTTTCAAAATGGAAAAGAAAAGTATAGTGAGTAACGGGCAGACCTTTTGTAAACTGGCTTGTTGCGTCCAGCATATCTTCGAGTAAAAGCAGCATTTGATCGGAATTTATTTTTCCGGTTTTGGAGTAAGTGTAAACGTCAACAGTCGTGTTCTCTATCTTGGTTGTTGCCTTTGTAAGCGTTCCGAGAAGAATTGGCGAGTCCACTATGTAATCGAAATCCTTTGCCTCATAAAATCCGTCCTTGTCTAAACTAAGTGCGGTTCCCACCTGCCAGTTCATTGGATAGTCCAATTTTATTTTGATCGGTTCTTTTTCCATTCCTTCAAAGTAACCAAAGACGCACTGTCCGTTAAGAAGCACATCGTTGCTTTCCAAAGTACTTCCGCACATCTGGTAAACCGGGTCTTTGGCTACTGTTGTATCCCATGTCGATGCAATTGTGTATACAACTTTGGCAGTCTTTGCCGGATCGGAAACTTCCCATTGATTGGTCGAAACATTTTTGGTTGCTATTTCTTTGCCGCCGGAATCAAAAGCTTTGAATAAACGCACGAACCTGCCGATATCCATTATTTGATAAGTGCCGGGTGCGGTAGAAGCAAACTGGTAAATTTTATTTTGATCGGTGAGCTTCTCCGGGATCATTGTGACTTTAAAAGTTTTATCGCCGCGGTCGTTTAGGTTGACAAAAAATTTCTGCTGCGCGTTAATAAAGGAGCTGTAAGAGATAAACAAAAATAGGGCAACTGTTTTGATTGGGCTCTTCATATAAATAATCCTTTTGGAATGAAATAATCGGTTATTGAGACGGTTTTGCGGCAACTTTAGTTCGTCGATCAAATAAATATTTCCAGTTATTGCTGCCCGTTGACCGGGTATTTTCTCGCGCAGAAAAATCAAATGGACCGGGGATTGTAAATTAACGAAACTCCGAATGCGTAAAGAGAAGTTTTCGCCCCTTCAAAATCAACATGATTGATTGGAATAGAAGCATAGTCGAATTTAATGAACATTGGATAACCAACCCCAAGTACGGCGAGCGGAAAATTCATACCGATTCCGTAGCGCAGGTTAAACTTTGCCCGGTCGAATAAAATATTGTACTCCGGCGAAGAAACTCCTCCTAACCTGAGAGAAATAATTTTGAACAGTGTTGCCTCGATTCCTGCGCCCCAGTAATTCACATCATATTTTTCATGCTCGGCAGGATTTAAGAGATTTTTATATTCGCCTGTAAGCATTAAATCCATGCTTGTCCCGGAATGTTTTCCGATGACCGTATTCAGAGTATAATCGAAGCCGATACGGAAATATCTTGGCAGGCGAACGGTTTCTTTCTCGGTGAATAAACTTGTGGTCTCTATAGTAAAGTTACTGCCGAAATTTTGTACTGAGGCGCCGACGCTTAGCTTGTCCTTTGAGTAAACGCCATTTAAAAATAATTTTTGACTGTAAAGCACGCCTAAATCTACAAGTAACGCGTTGTTGGAAGTGACCGTATAATTGAAACCCTTGCTTGTAAGCGAGCGGTTGAAAAGTTTTAAGTTAATGCCGATGCTCAGGTCATCAATTAAATTGTTGGAACAGGAAAATATAAAAGTCCGATTGTTATCGTTTGAGCTTTGATAAGCCGGCGGAATCGAAGTAACTATATCTCCGCTTGTGTACTGGTTGTAACTGAATCCGAAGTTTCCAAACGAATTACCCGTAGTAATTCCGAATGAAAAAAACTTCATGTTGTCAGTAGCAGATGACCATCCTTGGGAACGATAATTGTAAAAAATTCTGGCGCCTTTATCAACCGGCAATACGGCGGGATTTTCGAAGAACGACGACGGACTATTTGTATTAGCAACGAAGGATTCGCCGAGCGCAATTGAGGACATATCGGTAACGACATCAAGCGAAGTGTTTCGGAATGCCGCTTCCTGAGCAAAAATATTTGCGCAGGTTATCATTACCACGAGCGCAATAAAGATGTTTTTCAATTTTATTTTCTTTCACTTATGGTAAATCTTTGCTTACAAAATTTCTTCAAGAAAGTTACAAGCCCGCGTCAAGAAATTTAAGGACTCCGTTAATTTTATCTGCGCTTGTACTTTCCCATTAAACTGGCTTCGGCAAGAACATGACCTTTCATAGCTTCAAGCAAAAGTTTTTTTGTGAAGCCGGCTTTCGATTGAAGAAGAATATCGAGCGCGTAAAGTTTGAAAAAGTAACGATGAATCCCGGAAGGCGGGCACGGACCGCCGTAATTGCTTTTGCGAAAATCGTTCATGCCTTCCGATGAACCGTGCGGCATAGACTTGCTTGAAGATGCCGCTTCTTTCAATTCGGTAATGTCCGCCGGAATATTATAAACAATCCAATGCACCCAATCTCCCGCCGGCGCGTCGGGATCGTTAAAGATTAATGCGAGTGATTTTGTTTTGGAAGGAATGTTAATCCAGTTGAGCGGCGGGGAAATATCGGGGCCGTCGCACGTATACTTTGCTGGAATAAATTCGCCTTCCTTAAATGCCGGGCTAAAAAGTTTAAAATCCACAACGGATACCTCTTTATTTATTTTGATATTGCCGGTATCGATACTCGACGTTATAAAAAGAGGAATAAAAATGAGCGCAATAAAAATATTTTTCTTCATGTCTATTCGTTAATCATTTCGGTGAAACTGGTTATAAAATATTTTGGAAATTTTCGGATAACGCAATGGCCGATCATCTCTGCCACTTCTTCGATCTTAAGAAAATTCGTGTTAATCACCGTATGATATAAATACGGGTCGTCGATGTTTTTATGAAAATATTTGGAGATGTATTCTTTGCGGGCCTCGTCTTCTTTCTTAATGAATTCGGTCGCGGATTTCCGGTCCACGTTGTAAAGCTGCATCGCGTTTTCGATGCGGTGGCTTATTGGCGCAACTAGCCTAACATGAAAAGCGGAAGAAAATTTAGCGGCAATAATGTTGGCGCCTCGTCCAACAATAATTACATTGCCGAACTCCGCCAACTTGGAAATAGTATGAGAAGTTTTATGAAGCAGAGAAATTTTAGAAGGTGTTAAACCGAGGATTTCGCTGAACCATTCTTCGATCTTTGGCGGTTTCTCTTCGGCTAAAAGTTTTCTGAAATGATCCGGCAGGTGATGATCTTCCATTACTTTTTCAATCAGCTCGCGGTCGAAATACATCCAGTCTTTGTAGTCTTCGATCGAGTAAAGATTTAAATACTCCATAAGCTTTTCGCATATTGCCACGACGCCAATTCCGGTCTCGCGTGAAATTGTTATTATAGGGCCGGGATGTGTTCTTCGTTTTTGCGCTTTTAATTCCTCGGAAGAACTTTTTTCTATATATATGCGGGCTTTTTCGTATGAACCTAGGACTTTCATTTTTTCACCTCTTTCAATGTTGTCGTCTCAGGTGAGGAAGAAGTCTATATGAAAAGTAACTTTTGCAAAAGGATTAATCAAGAGGGAATTTGATTAATAAATCCCCTCTTGTATTAATTTACAGTTTGGGATGCTTCTTGTGGAAACCGGTAGCATCTTGAAATGCCTTGGCAACCGCTATAACTTTTCCTTCGTCGAACAGTCTTCCCATAAACGTTATGCTCGAAAGCGTTCCGTCTTTTGCAAAACCGGTAGGAACAACAACGCATGGATTGCCGGTAAGATTTGTCAAGAGTAAATTATTCCCTTCAAGAGAAGGCGCCAGGTATACGTCGATATTCTCCATGAGCTTTTCCATCTGCTGAATAAGCCAGTATCTTATCCTGTTGGCATTAACATATTCAACGGCAGGAATAAATCTCGCTGCTCTAAAAAGATTTGGCCACGCGCCTTTAAATTGACGCGCGAGCATATCGTCCTTGTGCGAACGTGTAAGATCGTCAAACGAAGCGGCGGCCTCGCTCATTAGAATTATAGCGATGTCGTTAGTTGCAATGTCCGGCAATTCAATCGGAATTAATTTAACTCCAAGCTCTTCCATTTTTTTTAATACAAGAGAATCGTTATCATGAAATGGATATTTCCTGTCGAAGTCGTTCTTAACATAACCGATCTTCAAATTTTTCAAGTCTACTTTTGGTTGATAATTAAACGGGACGTTGTAAAGCGTTTGATCCCTTCCATCGGGACCCTGGATTGTGTTGAATACAATTGCGAGATCTTCGGCGTTGCGGCAGATAGGTCCAATCTTATCCATCGACCAGCTTAATGCCATAGCGCCTGTCCTGCTTACACGTCCGTAAGTTGGGCGTAAACCCGTTACTCCGCAAACCGTGGACGGCGATACGATTGATCCCCATGTCTCAGTGCCAATTGCGAACGGAAGAAGTCCGGCGGAAACCGATGCAGCCGAACCTGCGGATGAACCGCTCGATCCTTTGGTAGTATCCCACGGATTGCGTGTTAATCCTCCGAACCAAACATCGTCCATTGCAAGTTCGCCCATCGAAAGTTTTGCGCACAAAACGGCTCCGGCGTTTTCAAGTTTTTTAATTACGGTTGCGTCATCGTCGAGCAATTGATCTTTATAAGGCGCGGCGCCCCATGTTGTATTATACTTTTTTGATGCGAGAAGGTCTTTAACGCCGTAAGGAATGCCGTGCAGAAGTCCGCGGTATTTGCCGCGCGCAATTTCTTCATCGGCTTTTTTAGCTTCAGCCAGTGCGCGGTCTTCAGTTAGCGTTATAACGCAGTGAAGCATCGGTCCGTATTTTTTTAAACGCTCAAGGTACATCTTTGTTAGCTCTGTCGAAGTTACTTTTCTTGTCTTGAGAAGATGCGCAAGTTCGCCGATCGAATAGAAAGCCAAATCTTCTATTTTTGCCGGCATCTCTACTTTTGAATAATCTCCGAACTTAACCGGCTTTTGTTTTTGATCGAACTTATAACCTGCCGGAATAGGATTGAAGATAACCGCCGGCGGAATGCTGTTGTCGAGATGCACCTTCCTTATATTGATGTAATTGTTTAACTGATCATTTAGAACATCAACCATAGAATCCTGCTGTGCGTCCGAAAATTCCAGCCCGATAATTTTCTCGGCGTTCGAAATTAAATCCTTGGTTATTTTCTTCTCCGGTTTCTGCTGAGCGAAGAAAGGATTTATAATTCCGGCAAAAATTATCAGACTAAAAAACGATTTGATGAATACACTCTTCATTAATATTTATCCTCCTTGTTATTCTTGATGCAAATTTGTGACTTCTCTTAAAATTTTACGTACAGACAATTTGTCTGGCAAAATATTATTGTTTCAAAGTTTCTCTTTCAATTTCTTCAAGCGATTTTCCTTTTGTTTCCGTTAAAAATTTCCAGAAGAAGAAAAAGCTGAATACAGTTGCGATTGCGTAAAATACAAACACAGGGCCAACGCCGATGTGTGTGGCGGCAATTGGAAATAGAAAGGAGATAAGCGCGTTAAATACCCAGTGCGAAAATGAGCCGATCGAACTGCCGCGTGCCCGAATGTTGTTGGGGAACATTTCCGAAAGTATAACCCATATCACCGCTCCTTGCGACGCCGCAAAAAATGCTATGAAACCCATCACAAAAAGTAGAAGAGTATATCCGCTGAAAGACTGGCTTAAATAAGTGTGAGCGAACAACCCGAGAAAGATCGACATTCCCACCGCGCCCATCATCAGTAAAAATTTTCTTCCGAGTTTATCAATTACAGTCATGGCAATAATTGTGAAAACTAAATTAGTCAGTCCAACCATAACGGTTTGAAAGAAGGCGGAGTTATCGCTGAAGCCGGCGGATTTGAAAATTGTTGGCGCGTAATAAAGAATTGTGTTAATGCCGGTAAATTGGTTAAACATGCCTACCGCGACTCCGATCAACACAAGGCGCAGATACGGTTCCTTAAAAATCGCCACGTTCCAGCCAAGCGAATCTTTGTTTATGGATTGCGTTATCTCTTCCATAATTTTTTCCACATCTTCTGCCGCGTTCACTTTTTTAATTACTTCTTTTGCCTCTTCAACTTTTCCAACCATAACCAACCAGCGCGGACTCTGGCTGACGAAGAATAAAAGCACAAGGAATATTAATGCCGGTACTGTTCCGGCAAGGTACATATAGCGCCAGTTTGTCTCGCCCGTTCCCATCAATAAATAGTTTGAGAAAAACGCTATAAGTATTCCGCTTACAATTGCAAGCTGACTTGTTGCTACAAGTCTTCCGCGAAGATGAGCCGGCGCGATTTCGGAAATATACATTGGCGATAGTACCGACGCTCCTCCGATTGCAAGTCCGCCAATAAATCTTGCGATGATAAACACAGTTAAGTTGGAAGCGAGACCCGTTCCAAGCGCGGAAAGAAAAAACATTACCGCCAAAACTTTCAGCATTGTGCGTCTGCCGAATATATCGCCGGGCTTTCCTGCGGAGATAGAACCGATAAGGCAGCCGACCAGTGCTGAACTGACTGTCCAGCCGAGCCACGCGTCGGATAGATCAAAATATTTTGTTATGAATGGTATTGTACCGGAAATAACGGCGGTATCAAAACCGAATAATAATCCTCCCAAAGCCGCAATAAAACTTGTTACAAAAAGATAATTTTTCGAAACCGTGTTTTGTGTTTTCATGTTAGCCGTCGCCGAATTATTTTCTAAAATCTATATCGGGTGAAGTAAGCGTAAATGTATAATTCAATTTTTGGCACATTTAAATATTGTAAATGATTTACCGATGAAATTAGTTATTGACCATAAGGGAAGCAACAAAGATTTTTTCATATATTAACAAGCAGATGAAAACCATTTCCAACCCTTACAAACGCAGTAAGGAATGTTCGGATGAAACGATCCGGGGGAGCGGTATGACCGTGAAGTAAATTGAAAACGATTTCGGATTTTCAAGAAACTTTTTGGAATGACGTTTGAGTGGTTAAAAAAATATTTGAACATATAAACGGTGCAGAAATGGATAAGAAAAGTATTCTCATGAAAATTTTTTCGATCACGATCTTGATAATCGTAGTTAGTTTTTCCGGACTTTCCGCGCAAAAAGTACAGGCCAATGATGTATCTGCCAACGTGCGCGAACATTTACTAATGGATTTCGGATGGCGATTTGCTTTCGGTCATGCTTACGATGCTCAAAGAGATTTTAACAACGCAACCGGCTACTTCTCATATTTTGCCAAAGCCGGTTTTGGCGACGGACCCGCATCCAAAAGTTTTGATGACAGGGCCTGGCGTCTTCTTGATCTTCCCCATGATTGGGCTGTAGAATTGGCTTTCAGCCCTAATGCCGGGTACAGCCATGGTTATAAAACCGTTGGAAGAAATTTTCCGGAGACAAGCATCGGGTGGTACCGTAAAACATTTACTATACCCGAAAGCGATTTGGGAAAACGAATCGGCATCCAATTCGACGGCGTCTTTCGTAACTCAATTGTTTGGGTTAACGGATTTTATCTCGGCCAGGAACACAGCGGATATTCGAGCTTTGAGTACGACATAACCGATTATCTTAACTACGGCGGAGAAAATGTTGTAGCAGTTAGAGTAGACGCAACAATGGAAGAAGGATGGTTTTACGAAGGCGCGGGTATTTACCGGCACGTATGGCTGAACAAAACTTCACCGCTTCACGTTGCAAGGTATGGAACATTTGTATCTTCAAAATTAGAAAACAACTCTGCAATTATTACAGCGCGAGCAACAATTGAAAACAAATCCGTCGCAGATGCCGCATTTGATGTTCAACAAGAAATTATTGATGCTGAAGGGAAAACAATCGCAGCAAACAGACTATCGAATCTTAAACTTGGGCACAGTGATTCGAAAGAATTTTTCTGCGGAATGAAAGTTACCGCGCCTAATCTGTGGTCAATCGAAAATCCGTATATGTATAAATTGATTACTATGGTAACCTCCAACAATATTCTCGTTGATAAATATGAAACCCCGTTCGGTATTCGTTCCATCCGCTTCAACGCTAAGGAAGGGTTTTTTCTTAACGGCAAACATGTATTGCTTAAAGGGACCAACGAACACCAGGACCATGCGGGAGTAGGTACGGCAATTCCGGACGCGCTGCAGGAATTTCGAATTAGGAGATTGAAGGAGATGGGTTCCAACGCAATAAGGTGTTCGCATAACCCGCCGACGCCAGAATTTTTGGACGCGTGCGATCGATTGGGCATGCTTGTGACTGATGAAAACCGGTTGATGGGCAGCAACAAGGAACATCTCGGCCTGCTTAAGAATATGATTCTTCGCGATCGAAATCATCCGTGCGTTTTTGTTTGGTCGATCGGCAACGAAGAGTGGGCGATTGAAGGCAATGTTACCGGTGAAAGAATTGCGTCAACAATGCAGTCGTTTGTAAACCGTCTCGATTCAACGCGCAGCGTTACGTACGCACACAGCGGCTGGGGCGATCGCGGCATCAACATGGTACAGGAAGTGATGGGCTTCAACTATATTTTTAACGGAGATATTGACAAACAACACGAGCGTAAACCGGAACAGCCTGCATTGGGAACGGAAGAAACAACATCGCGAAGCACGCGGGGAGTGTATGAGGACGACTCTAAGAACGCGCACATGAAAGCAACCGACCGCAAACCCGGCGGACACAGTCTTGAGGAAGGATTTAAATTTTATGCCGCGCGTCCCTGGCTTGCCGGATTATTTTATTGGACCGGCTTCGATTATCGAGGCGAACCTAATCCGTACGGCTGGCCGCAAGTAGCTTCGCAATCCGGCATCTTGGATTTGTGCGGCTTCCCAAAAGATATGTTTTATTATCTTAAATCGTGGTGGACAGAGAAACCTGTTCTGCACATTTTTCCTCACTGGAGTTGGGGAAATGAAAGCGGGAAGAAAATAAACGTATGGGCCTACAGCAATTGCGACGAAGTAGAACTATTTATTAACGGAAAAAGTCTTGGCCGAAAAGTTATGCCTCATAATTCCCACCTTGAATGGAATGTAAGTTATGAACCGGGAACCCTGTCTGCAACCGGATATAAAAATGGTGAAGAAATTATTTCGGAAAAAGTTGAAACGACCGGCGCAGCTTCATCAATAAAACTTTCTGCAGATAGAGACGTTATAAATGCCGACGGTGAAGATGTTTCTGTTGTAACCGTTCAGGCAAACGACTCTCATAACCGTTTAGTTCCTACTTCCCAAAACGAAATTACTTTTTCTTTGAAAGGACCCGGTAAAATTATAGGCATTGGAAACGGCGATCCTTCGTCGCATGAAAAAGATAGATTTATAGAAGGCGTAAAGCAGGTTTACATCACAGGATTAAAAGCAAAAACACTTGAGGCAAAAGAAAATTATCTGGAGACGGAAATTGAGTTTGATGATTCGAATTGGAAGCCGATTCTTAACGACGAAGGCAACTACAATGTTAAGGCGATTGGCGAGCTTAAGAATATGGTTATCCGCAGTACGTTTGAATTGGCTGACTTAACGAGCGGCGCAACGGTAACCTTGTGGCCAAAAAGTCTTGGCGAGGAGCAATCAGTGTATGTGAACGGACGTTTAATAGCGAAGGAGATAAAGCGTTCCGACCCTGTCGTTGGTTACAAACTTGACAATTCCATTTTGCGGAACGGTAAAAATGTATATGCGTTGGTTGGAACCCCGCTTGTGCCGAGATTCCAATATGATAATTTAAATACCGATCCAGGTATAATAGGCGTAACATCGCCTGCAGAACAATGGCATAGAAAATTATTTAACGGATTGGCCCAGGTAATTATTCAATCGGCAAAGGAACCGGGCGAAATTATTCTCGAAGCTAAGTCTCCAAACATGGAAAGTGGAATAATAAAAATTCAGGCAGAGAAAACAACGCTGCGTCCATCTGTGAAATAATATTTATCTTTGTGCCGCAAAAAATTATTAATGGAAAAAATTCTGGCATGATTGAAAAATACAAACATGTTATTTGGGATTGGAACGGGACAATCTTCAACGATGTAAATCTTAGCGTTGATATTATTAACGGGATGTTGAAAGAAAGGGGAATTAAACCTCTAACCGTTGAGTCGTATCGGGATCATTTTACGATACCGGTAAAAGATTATTATGTCAAGGTCGGTTTCGATTTCAGCAGGGAATCATTTGCCGTGGTTGGGAAAATATGGATGGACGAATACGAACGAAGAAAATTTGAGTGCGGACTACATGAAGGAATTTTAGGCACGCTGCGGAGAATAAATGATCTGGAAATCGGGCAGTCGATACTCTCTGCTTATACCCAGCACACGCTTGATGAAATGGTCGATCATTATGATTTGCGAAAATATTTTTCTCACGTCGTAGGGCTCGATAATATTTACGCCGAGAGCAAACTTCATCTCGGCAAAAATTTAATGAAACGCCTCGGAAACGGAAAAGGTGAAACGGTTGTTATAGGCGATACCGAGCATGATTACGACGTGGCGATGGAAATAGGAGCCGATTCTATCCTTGTAGCGAGCGGTCATCAGAGCAGAACAAAACTGGAAACACTCGGGGTAACGGTGCTGGATGACATAAGTAAATTGCTGCCTTGAAAAATAGTAATTCGAAATTACTCCGGTAATTTCATATCGAAAAGACACATCGGGTCAATTCGTTTGTTATACCATTGAACGCCGAGATGAAGGTGCGGACCGGTGGCCCTGCCTGTGGCGCCGATCAAGCCGATCGGTTCCCCCTTCTTTACTTTCTCTCCATCCTTTGCAATTATCTTGCTCATGTGAAGGTATACGCTGCTCAATCCCTGTCCGTGATCGAGAAGGACAAAATTTCCATTGTAGAAAAAATTGCTGCCGGCTATGCGAACTATCCCGTCTGTAATGGCGCGTATGGTGTCTCCTTCTTCCGCTCCGAAGTCAATGCCGTTGTGAACATTGTGCGGTTTGCCGTTTAATATGCGCCGGCTTCCGAAGACGCTTGTTATATCGACACTATCTACCGGGTAAGAAAATCCGGTTGAATATAATGCTGCGGCGAGCTTGCCTATTTTTTTACGCGCGGCTTTCATTTTCAACATTTCTTCTCTTATTCTTTTTATCTCGCTTTTTGGCGGAGTAACATACTTGCGCTCAAGATGAAGTTTCTGAATTTCATATTCACGCTTTTCAAGAACGTAGGTAAAAACTTTCGTTTTTTTGTTGTTGAACAGCACTCTCACTTTTTGTTTGCCTTTCGCGTCATGATCGAACCCGAAAATAAACATGCCGGATTTTGAGACCAGAAGCTTTTGGTCATTCAGCCACGCGCTTTTTATGTTTTTACCTTCTCCAACTATGACGTCTCCCGGTTTTGCTTGGCCGTAAAAATTTATTTGCTGGGCATTGAGGTAGATTGAAAGAGAAAACAGAAATATGAACAGAAACTTTTTCATTGAGAAGGATTCCTTAAAAACGTTTGTGCAAAAATAAAAAGTGCGCTTAATAAGGCAAGACTATTCGGCGTGCAAATTTTAGAATATGGTCCAATACGCGGAAAGCTGGCCTGAGAAATATCTGTAGCTCTGATCATCCCGCGATGTGCTACCGATGCTGATCTTTCCGCTAAGAGTAAAATTCTTTTTGATTTGATAAAATAAATCGACGTGGCCTTCCATAGCAATTAAGCTGTTGTGAGGTATAAACCCAAGCTTGCCGCCGATTGTTAATCTTACTTTCTCGCGCTTTTCTATTTCTTCATCCAGCCACAGACTGTGCGATTCAAAATTTCTCGGCGTGTAGTAATAAGGCGATTTGAATTTATAGTTGTCGTAAGCGTATTCATATCCGAGGATCAAATCTTTTGCGAAATACCTGCCGAGGCGAATTATAAAATCGTTGCCCTCGTTGCCGTCGTCGGCGGCAATGTATTGAAAGTAACCGCTTATCTTTAAGCCGTCCTTGTGAACATAGTAACCGTCGAATTTATACAGCTGCGCGTAGTACCTGATATCAAGCAGGTAAGGCGAATAAAGTATTAACGAGGCGTCGGAGTTTTGATAAATGAGATGAATGCCTACCGTGTCTTTTCTTTCGTAATTTAAAAACGCGTCTTTTTCGTCCCGGTTAAAAAGCCCGTCCGAATTGCTTGAACCGATACCCATGCCTATGCTCAAGTTCTGCATTGGGCGGACAAAGAGATGCCATTTAAAAGTTGTGAAGTGGCGTGTGCCGGTAAAGTAACCCATTTGGCTAAGCACATCTTGATTAAGACTTGCTGAGTCCGCTCTCATCCATGTTTTGGAAAATGTAACGCCGAAAGACAAGTACGAAGTAAAACCGAGTTCAAGACGCGCGCCGAGCGTTGATAATCTGAAGCTGAGATTGTCTGCGTAGTACGAACCGATCGGTGCAAGTCCTACATAATTAGGAAATGTTTCAAGCAAGCCAGCTATTCCGGTAACAGGCAGCCATCCCTTCCGTAATTTGATCATTTTAACTTGTGTTGAATCCAGCTTCCGGTTTTCTTCCATGTTGTCGTAGATCATTCTTGCGCTGTCCGGTTCGCCTGCTTTGGCGTATGTATCGGCCAAATATAAATTCGCATCAAAGCTTGTTGAATCTTGCTTTACGAGAGCTTTAAAATCTTTGAGGGCGTTTAAAGTGTCGTCCATGGCATAGTATACCTTTGCCTTTTGCATCGCCGCATCGAAATTATATCCTTGAGCAAGGACCTGGTTATACGTATCCAGCGCTTTCTGATAGTGTTTTGCGCAGAACAAAACATCGCCGTATTCTTTTTGAATTAGAACGTTTGGTTCGGCTTTGGAAAGATAATCCTCGTAAAATTGGAGCGCCCCTTCGCAGTCTTCGGCTACTACTCTCTGTCTTCCGAGTTCAAGTATGGCGTAAAGTTTTTCCTCTTCGGCGCGCATCTTCTGCCAATCGATGTTCGATTGGAGTTTAATTACGTCATCGTTGTTGGGTTCAATAGTTTTTGCGCTGTCGGCGTACGTCTGCGCTTTTTCAAAATCGCTTTTCAGCAGTAGCAGAGAGCCCATAGAAACCAAAGCTTCAACATTGTTTGGCCTTGCGGCTAATACATTATCTAAATATTGCTTTGCAAGGTCGGTATCTCGGTTAATCCACACCGACACTTGCGCCCGGAAAAGTTGGTAATCCAGGTTTTTAGGATATTCCTGTAATAGTGTATCCGTTATATCGATTGCCTTATCGAAATCCCGGTTCCATGCGGCAACGCGCGCGTACTCAAAGCGAAGATCGGGATCTTTTTCTTCGGGATATTTTTCAAAATATTTACTCATAACAGTCATGGAACTGTCGTAGTACTGCATATAATCGTAATACTTGGCAATGGTTTTCAAGGCATCTTTATCGTATTCATCTTTTTGAAGTTTAGCTTTCGCGGTGTCGATTTGCGCCTGGTAAAATCTTTCGCGGTACGCTTTAACGGAATCAAGTTTGGTTTGATAACGCGTGCTGTCGCTTTGAGTGATTCCCAAAATTTGCAATTGTTGATATGCTTCTTCAATTCTTTTAGCGGCGATGAGCGAATCAACAAGTTTGTACCTCGTTTCAACATCGTTGGGGCGTTTGCGCAGCAGTCTGTAGAAGCGGTCGATCGGGTATTCTCTTTCGAATGAGCGCGGATTTTGTTGATTAACATATGCCTCGCGGTTACATATATCCAATCCGTCCTGCGCTTCCTTAAAAAACGGTTTGATGCTTAATGCCGTTTCAAATGCTTTCTTTGCAATTTGATATTTCGAGAGCCAAAGAGTAAAGTAACCATAACGGCTCCACAAGCGCCAATCCTGCGGATATCGCTCCACATATTTTTTTAGAATGCGTTCGCCTTTAACAATGCTGCCGGTATGCGATAAAATTTCTGTATAACGAATTATTTCATCGGGCGAGGCGTTATCGTCGCGTTTTAAATATTCGTCGTACCATTGTTCGGCTTTATCCCAAATTTCCATCCAGCGGTAGGATTTTCCGATCTCGAGATAATTGTAAGCGATGTTTGGATTGATTGCAATTTCGCGGAGGTGCCCTTCTATTTTTTTCTTAAGGATTGCGTACCAAACTTCTTGAACTCTTCGAAGATTGTTTTCGTATTCGGCGCGTTTGGATGCGCTTTGAGTTTCCAGAACGATTGCGCGGCGGTAATCCAAAACCGCATTTTGATACTGCTGGCGTTTTTCGAAACAAAGGGCGCGAAGATTATAACCGTCGGATTCTTCCGGTACAGCAGAAATATATTTATTTAGTTGATCGATTGCCTCACCGTAACGGCCGGCCTGCATATGAGAAAGAGCGGTTCGCTTATACGCTTCGATGTCAATCCTCTGTTGTGCCAATGATGCAACTTCAGGCAAAATCAGAATTAATATTAAGAGGGTTCTAAAATTAAACCGCATTTTCTCCAAGTTCGGTTACGGAAATAACTTGTTTTTCAAAACACTTTTGTACGAATTCCTTCTTACGGGTTTTCCCAACTTTAATTTATCAAAAATTGGGCAAAAAGTAATGGAGTAAAGATTATTTGGATTTCACGCCAAATTCATCCCCATAAACAAAAGACGACCGTATCCGGTCGTCCAAAAGTGTTTCGTGTTGATGCAGTGATTCAAATTTGATTTTAAAATTTGAAGTAGATAAACGGCGTTATGTCTGCGGACTTAAACTGTGCGGCAATCCATATTACAAAAACAAGAACTATTGCCAGCGCGTATACCGGCATAGCGGAAAATATTTTTTGAACTTTCAATTCCAGTTTTACCGGCATAAAGTGGAATATGTAACCTATTACCATCAACCCGAAAATTACAGGCAGCTTAACAACAAACTGTTCAAAAACTTCGCCGTGGAAGAAATTGAAGATTTGCGAAAACATATCCGCAACGGTTTGCAGATCGCGCGACCGGAAAACCAAGAACGAAACGGCAACCAAATGGAATGTAATAAAGACGGAAAAGAATTTTAAAATTTTTGTGTCTTTAATTTTAAGAAATGTATAAAGCTTATTCTTGGGTTTTGCAATAAGAAGAGCGAAAGACATCATGAAGCCGTGAATGGCGCCCCATAAAATAAAGTTCCAGCCCGCGCCGTGCCATAAACCGCAAAGTAAAAATGTTACGAATACGGCAATGATGTTTGCGTATATCCTCAGATTTCTTAAAGAAAGCTGGATTGGTTTGAATAAATAATCCTGCAGCCATCTTGAAAGAGAAATATGCCAGCGGCGCCAGAAGTCTGCAACGCTTGAAGCTTTGAATGGCGAGTTGAAATTATCCATTAACTTAAAGCCCATCAAAAGGGCAATTCCAATAGCCATGTCGGAATAGCCGGAGAAGTCGCAATAAATTTGCAGCGCGTAGCCGTAGATGGCGAGTAAATTTTCTATTCCGGTGTACCTAAGCGGGAAATCGAAAATGCGGTCGACAAAATTTAAGCTGATATAATCCGCAATGACTACTTTTTTTATCAAGCCCGCCATAATTAAAAACATTGCCTTGCCGATATCTTCTTTGGATACGAACGGCTCTTTTTCAACTTGAGGAAGAAATGCGGATGCTCGGTCGATAGGTCCGGCAAGTATGTTTGGAAAGAAGAAAACATAAACGCCGAAATCTCTTAAGCTGTTTGTCGGCTTAAGAGTGTCGAAGTAAACATCGAAAACATAATTGAGTGACTTAAACGTGTAGAACGAAATTCCGATCGGCAAAAATATTTCGAGGGGATCAATTTGCGCCGTCCGGAAATCGTTAATTATCTGAATTATAAAATTGGTGTATTTGAAATAGCCCAGCATTCCAAGATTAACTATAACTGCCAGCGCAAGCACCAGCCGCTTCTTAGTAAAATTCTCCGTTATACCGATCCATTTACCGAATAAGAAATTCGCTATTGCCGAAACAATAAGAATGGCAAAGTAGAATCCCGCTGCTTTGTAATAAAAGTAAAGCGAGAAAAGTATGATTAGGAAGAGTCTTGCATTCTTATTCCTGTTGAGGATGTTGTAAAAAACAAGAAAGACAAAGAACAGAATTAAAAAGAGACTTGTGCTGAATATGAGCGGATCGTTTTGATCGTACTTTAATATTGAGAAGAGATTTTCCCAGCTGATGTTTAAAGCCATAAGCAGTTAGTTTTGTAATTTATAAGAAATGAAACGCTTCCCGCGCACATAACTTCTAAAGTTGAAATGCTGAAATTCTTTCAACCGAAATGCAGGCGTTTCCTGTTAATTACTTACCGAGTTTTGAATCTACCAGCTTTTGAAGGTCGCCTACGTTTTTAAGACGAAGCACTTCATAGCTTTTAAATTTTACGTTGAAGTTTTTTTCAACGGCAAGAATGATGTTTACATGATTCAATGAATCCCAACCCGGTACCTGCGGGGCAATGGTTTCGTCCTGCAAATCGAAATCGTCCAGGTTCAATTCTTTTAGTATGACTTTTTTTAATTCCGGTGATATCATTTATCTACTCCAAACTTGTTTGTCTTCGCGACTTTCGATCCGTTCTTTATTTGCTTTTCTGCTTGGCTTACCCGCAGAACTTTTGATCAGCCATCTCGGCGGAACAAGATATACTTTATGAATATTAATATCTATAGCCATGCCGGCTTTCAAAACATTCATCCGAATCTTACTCTTATCCTGATCTGTTTCGGCTTTTGTTTCGGCAACAACGGCAACCTGTTCGGTGCCCATTGCTTCATCCTCTTCGCCGAAGGCAATTACTCTTCCAGGAATTACTCCTTCCGCCTGATTAACAGCATCTTCAATATCTTCCGGATAAATATTCTTACCGGCAACAATAATAATATCTTTTTTCCTGCCGATGACATAATATTCGTTTTCGTGAACGAAGCCGTAATCTCCCGAGAAGTACCATCCGTTTTCAACAACCTCCGCGGTTTTTTCGGGATAGTTCCTGTAGCCGTCGAACATGGAAACAGATTTAATGGATAGCTCTCCAACCAGTCCCGGCCCAATATCTTTTCTTTCGGCATCAACAATACGGACCTGGCAGCCGTCGATTAATTTTCCGGAAGAAACACACACGCGTGTAACAACACTGTCATCGTTTACAAGTTCTACAACGCCGTGAGATAATTTATTTCTGTCAACGACAACTTCTTTGATCTTTGTTCCGGGTTCAACTTGTGTGCATGTCAAAGTAATTTCAGCCATTCCGTAAAGAGCGGTAAGGGCAATTGGATTCAAGCCGTACTTAACATACTTGTCAATAAATTTTGCATGGCTGTCATGGCGCACCGGCTCGCTGGCGTTTATAAATATACGCATGCTTTCAAGAGAGATTTCGCTCAGTTCGTCGTCGTGAATTTTTTCTGCGTAAATATTATACGCAAAGTTAGGAAGCCAGGCCATCGTACCTTTTTCTTTTGTAATTGCTTCGAGCTGAATTATTGGCGCCAGCACCCACTGGAAAGGATCGATTTGAACCGTTGTTACGCCGAAAGCAAGAGGAACATGATACGCACCTATCAAACCCATATCGTGGTAGAGCGGAAGCCAGCTTATTACCTTATCGCTTTCAGTCATCTTCAAAGCTTTGCTGTAATTCTTTACGTGATTAAGTACTGCACGATGAGAAAGCACTACCGGTTTTTGCAAGCCGGTTGTACCTGAAGAATGCTGAAGAAGAAACGGATCGGTATCCTTTATTGCCGCAGAAGCCGCTTCTATATCGGCGTTAATTTTCGGATCGATCTCCGAATCCGTATCCCACTCAAGAGGAAAATAAACAGCTTTAATTGTGCTTCCGGGTTTTTCAATTAACGGGCGAATTAACGGCTCAAGCGTGCGCTCGGTTAAAATGTAATCGAGACCGGAACGCTGGGACATTCCCTCTATTCCTTGCCGGAATTTATCCGGATGCAGGCGCGGATTAGGATAAGCCAATACTGCCGGCAGTGCGCCCGCGCGCGAAATTCCAAGATAGAGCGGGTAAAAATTAGCGTTGTGACGAATAATAACTGCGCAAACTTCTCCGGGCTTAATTCCAATCTCTCTTATTTTACCGGAGAACTTTATTGCTTTCTCGAGAAGACTTTTAAAAGTCCATCTTACCGGGTCTTCGCCGGCAATCCAATGAACAATTGCTTCGCGGTCGGGAATTCTCTTTGCGTTTTTCTCCCATTGCTGCCAAAGAGTTTTTGATTCATCAAACTGGCTGTCGATCATATTCTTTTATATTTGTTGGAAATTATTTGTACAATGATAAAAGAGCATCCGTTAACAACTGGGCAACCTTCTTTGCACCTTGATCGTTAAAATGAATATAATCTTTAAATGCGAGCGGTGGATTTGCGTCGACCCATTTAGGCATCGAGTTCTCGCCGCCCATCGCATCGAACAAACTCCATATAGCTACGTCGGCCTGCTTGGCAATATTTTTTTGAGCGTCAAGCAATTTTAAAATTGTTGGATCGGTAACAAAGTTGGAGCCGCGTTTCATCGATTTATCGTGAACCGAAATCATAAGAATACTTGTCTTGGGAAAAGCCTGCTTGAAATGATTGATTACCTTAACCATTTCTCTTTCGTACCAGCTGTAGTCGGTGCTGCGTGTTCCGGCGATGTTCAAACCGAATTCAAGAATGATTAATTTGTAATCAAGATATTTCGAAAAATTTTTTAAAATATTTTCGTCAAGCGAACCGAGGTCCACGCCCGTATTGCCGCGGAGCGGAAGATTATCTACATAAACGCCTGGACCATTTTCCAAACTTACGCCGTAAAAGTACGCTTGATCTGCCGTAGGAAATTCAATGCGAATCGATCTTGCGCTGCCGGAAGGTTTCATAATAAGTTCCTGAATTCCCGAACCGGGTTTTAAGGTTGCAGTTTGTTTTGCGCCGCCGTCAAATGAATAATAGATTTGAGAACTTTTTGCGTTGGCATAAAATAATTTTGCTACCGTGAAATCTCTCAGATACCTCTTAGCCGTTGTAGTTTCGTATTGAACCCACGCATTGCCTTTGGGAACATTACACTCTCCGCTTATGCCCAGCGGAAGTCCTTTTGGATTGCTGGTATAAAGAGCGCCGCTTTCCCAGTTGCTGGAGAATGTATGCTTTGTAGTCATTCTAAAAGTAATATCCTGGGAAACAATGCCAAGCCAACCAACTCCGTTGCCGCCGAATTTGCTTTGCAATGCTTCGCGAATATCCGATGTAATTAAATCGCCTTCAATAGCGCTGTCGCCGTAATGAGCAATTCGAACCGGTTTCGTCTTGGCATTTTTCAATGCGTCAAAAAAGTAACTAAGTTGTTTTGTATTGCCGGTTATAGGAACCTGTTTACCCTGGACGGTAACGTAGATTGCGTCGTAATCGGATTTGTTTCCGGGTGTGTCTGAAAGATTGGAATGATTATCAAACAAGTTCAAAAAATTGAAAGAAGCTTCCAGCGGTTTAACGTTCGAGAATTTATCCTGCAAATAATTCATTTGCTCGGTGCTGTCTGGGGTTGCCTTTATATCCGAAAAGATATCAACATTTCTAAATTGAATGCCGCCTACCTGGTAATCCAACTTGATAAATGAAAGAGCATATAAGATTGCAATTGTAATTCCCATGATAAACAGCGGTTGTCTTACTTTGTTTTGGTTATCCATTTGTTCCTCTTAACCTTTCCTTAAATTGTAACAATTCTATACTAATGTACTAATTTACCGATTGAATGGTTTCAAAAAAATACTTCCGACCGTAACCGATTTGATTATTAACGCCGGATTAAATTCTGTGTTTAGCAAGAACACTTTCAACTTCTTCCGCCCAAATTTTAAAAGCTTGCGCCTTAAAATGAATTCCGTCTATAGTAAGTTCCGGCCTCATGAATCCGTCTTTTGTGGCAATCTTTGAAACAAGATCGATGTAATCTATGTTGTTCCGCTTTGCGTAATCCGAAAGCAATTTATTTAACTTGTCAATTTCCCGGTTGCGTCCGAAATTCGATTCCGGTTTTAAACCAAAACTTTTTCCGTAATCTTTTGCGGCGTACGTGGTGGATTGAATTACCGGAATAATTTTATGGGCTTTCAAACCCTCAATAATTCTTACGTAAGTTCTAAAAATATCTTCGACAGGTTCCCAGTTATAAACGTCGTTAACACCGCCTTCGATAAAAACAATTTTAGGATTGAGCTTATAAACATAATTCATACGCGATGCAAAACCGTCTAGTCCGTCGCCGGGAATTCCTCTTTCTATCACGTCCGGTCTTCCAAGCAGTTCGTTCCATGCTGCGCCGTGAGTAAGCGAATTGCCGAGCATTACAATATCGGCCTGACGTGTTTTATAAATATTGTACATGTCGATTTGCTCGGCATAAACCGGGTTGCTTTTATAACGCAGACTGTCTCTTTGAGGTTTCCCGTTTTGCGCGTAATAAGGAAATGAGAAACCGAGTAAAATCATTAGCGTTAATGAACGGTAAACTTTAGGGAATGAAGTAAATGTCACTTTGAAAATCTTTCGTTAGTTGGTAAAATATCTTTTGATACTATTTTTTAGAACTGCTTTCGATATTTCCTAATTTCTTCTCGTGTTCGGATATTTTATATCTCAAACTCTTTTCCATTGCGATAAGTTCAGAGATTTTGGCGGTATATTCTTCTTTTTTAGTCTCAGTGCTGCTTGCCTCGGATTTCAAAGACCTAAGTTCGTCTTTAAGCTGCGCTATTTGAGTCTTTAAGTTCTCCAACAGACGGTCGTTTTCGTTAATCTCAGATGTGATTTTTTGTTTCTGTTCATTCAAAGCCGAGTAGTCTTCGCTGGTCTGTGCAATTAACTGCCTGATCTCTTTTTCTATCGACTCTTTTTTAATTTCCAGCGATTGCGATTCGGAACGAAGCTGCTGAATTGACATGCGGTGTTTGTTAGCTTCGTCTTTCAACGAGAGTATTTCGGCGGCTATTTCATCATGCTCTTCTTTCAGATTAGCAAGTAGCTGTTCTGTTGCGGCGCGCTCTTTTTGAAGAACCTTTGTCATACCTCCGTACTCGGCAACCTGGCTTGTTTTTTCAAGCAGCAGTTTTTCCTTGGAGTTTAACTCCTTGTCCTTTTCCAGAATCTCGGCTCGTACGGCGTTGATTCTTTTTTTGCCTTCCTCAAACTCTTCCGTGAATTTGGCCGCCAGCGCGGAAAAATCTTTTTCCACTTTCAGATATTCTTCTTCGAAACGGAATTTTCTTTTTTCCGCCTCCTCTATTAAACTTTGTTTGCGCAGAATTTCTTCGGTAAGACCTTCTTCTTCTTTTTTAAGTAGAAGAAGTTTGTTCTGAATTTCGTTTCTAACGGATTCGAACCTCGCGACCTCTTCGGTAAGAATACTTTTCTTTTCGGAAAGTTCTTTTATTTCTATTTCAAGCCGTTGCAGAGTGTCTTTTTCGAAGTTGTACTTCAAATCAAATTCGTTGAATTCTTTTTGCTTAACGTGGAGTTCCTCGATCAATGCGTCGCGACGGTTTGTATATTCCTCGAACATCTTTTCCTTTTCAGCAAGCTGACCTACAATTGCAGAGAGAGAAGCTTCGAGATTAGATTTAATTTCTTCGTTCAGATTAATTTTTTCATCAAGAGATTTTAGAATTGAGTTGCGCCTGCTTTCTTCCGATTTAAGCCGCGAGATATTTTCGCTCAACTCTTCCTCGGATTCTTTCATCTTCTGAAATGAGTCGTCGAGGTTGCCGCCGTAACGGTTAACCAGTTCCAGAATTTTCTCCTCTTTCAATTTTAGTTCGTCAAGGTTATTCTGCAATGAATCCCGTTCTTGAGCTAAATTGTTGTAAGAGTTCTGAAGCTCGTTGAAGCGTTCGGTTAGTTCGCCGAGCTCATTCCGCTTTTCTGCTATTGCCTTTCCGATGTGACCGTTTTGCTCGGATTCGGATTTTAGCGAAGCCAGTTTTTCTTCAAGAGCTGTTTTTTGATCGTTAAGTTCTTTTATGTATTTGGTCTTATAGCCGATCTCTTCGGTAAGACTTTGAAACTGCTTCTTGTTGTTTTCCGTTTCTTTAACCGCTTCGGCAAGATTGCTTCGCGCGTCGTTTAATTTATTATCTAGCTCTACAAGACTTTGATGTTTCTGCAGTACGGTGTGAAGAGTGTTTTTTAGCTCGTCGTTTTCTTCTATGAGTTTATCTATGTGGCCCTTCTTCTGCTTTGACTGGAAGACGTTCATTAGACTGCCGCTCCTTAACAGCTCGTTATATATTAACAGGTGCTCAACCGTCCGAAATTAAATTGAACGGTGTAAACTAAGGCAAAGATAATAAACTTTAATAAATCTAACCTATTTTTATAGATGAGCGAACGGTGCTAAAATTTTAACGGACAGCTTACTCGTTAATTATACGCTCAAGGTAATCTTTGTAAAGTGATCTTGGAATAGAATTGATAAGACCGATAAACTGTTGCTTGTTTATAAATCCTTTTTGATACGCAATCTCTTCGATGCATGCGACTTTAAGTCCCTGCCTGTCTTCTATTACGCCGAAGAACTGCGCGGCTTTCAAAAGCGCTTCCGGAGTACCGGTATCCAGCCACGCAACTCCGCGTCCCACCTTCTCAACCTTGAGCCGGCCCTCGGTTAAATAAACTTTATTAACGTCGGTTATTTCAAGCTCGCCGCGAGCAGATGGTTTTAAATTTTTGGAAATTGAAACTACCCGGTTATCGTAAACATATAAACCCGGAACCGCGTAATTGGATTTTGGGACTTTCGGCTTTTCTTCCAAACTTATTGCTTTACCGTTCGAATCGAACTCCACAATTCCGTATCGTTCGGGATCGTTAACCTGGTAAGCAAAAATTACGGCGCCGGTATTAATCTGCGCAACGGCTTTATAGAAGAAATCCAGCTTGCCGTAAAAAATATTATCGCCGAGAATAAGAGAGACTGAATCTCCGCTGATAAATTTTTCGCCGATGATAAAAGATTCCGCAATCCCGTTCGGCGCTTTTTGAACGGCATAATCAATCTTTAAGCCCACGTGCGAACCGTCTTCGAAAAGTTTTTGATAAAGAGGAATGGTCTCTTCGTTTGATATAATTAAAATCTCTTTTATACCCGCGAGCATTAGAATGGAAAGAGGGTAATAAATAAGCGGCTTATCGTAAATTGTAACAAGCTGTTTGCTGTAAATTTTTGTTATTGGGTACATGCGCGTGCCCGAACCGCCCGCGAGTATTATTCCTTTCATAAACTTTTCCGGTTAAATGATGGATGAAATTTTAATTACAATATAAGCTGTTTTGTAAAATAATGTATTAAAAAGCATTTATATAGTGAGTAATCATTGGTTCCTCACCGGGGAGATGTAAAATAGCAACAACATCCATGCGGCAGTTCTGGTCTTTGATTTCGTTAATGGCAAGGTAGGCTTCGGCAATTTTTTTTAGTTGTTTCTGTTTGGATGTCTTGACGGCGTATTCAGGTTCCCCGAATTCCAAATTCTTGCGGTACTTGACTTCAATGAAAACTAAAACATCTTTGTCCTTGGCAACTAGATCAATCTCGCCGTGTCCGTAACGGAAATTTTGTTTAATGATTTCATAGCCCAAGTTTTTTATAAACCCAGCGGCAAGTTGTTCCCCGTAATCGCCGGCGGATTTTTTGTTTTGAGATCGGGCGATCATATATTTTTCAAAAATGTTTTTCTGTGCAACGGGCTCACTCCGTGTTTTCTAACCGCTTCAATGTGCGCCTTGGTCGGGTAACCTTTATTCTTTTCCCATAGATACTCGGGATATTGTTTTGCGGCGTTATGCATGATTTTATCTCTTGTAACTTTCGCTATAATAGAGGCCGCGGCGATAGAGAACGATTTTGCGTCGCCCTTAACAACGTGTTTTGTCTCAACATCCGAAGAAAAAGTCTTGTTGCCGTCTATTAAAATTAAGTGCGGTTCGGTATTAAGATTTTTCACGGCAGTCTTCATTGCTTTAAGTGATGCCTGCAGAATATTTATTTCGTCAATTTCCCGATGCTCGATAATTCCTATTCCGTAGCTTGAGCAGTTATTGATTATCCATTCGTAAAGTTCTTCTCTTTTCTTTTCCGGAATTTTCTTGGAATCGTTAATCTCCGGGTGAAAAGTTTTTTTATCGAAGATAACCGCCGCGGCAACAACGGGACCCGCAAGCGGCCCGCGCCCGGCTTCGTCGCAACCGGCAATTAATTTTGTCTTGCGTGAATGGTGGGCAATATCAAATTTTTTTAATGCATTCATTATTAGAAAATTATTGAATTCGAATTAAAGAAGAAAGGTTTGTTAACCGTTGGCTTCAGCCAACGGTTAACAACAAGAATAAGAACGGCTTTAGCCGCATACTATGTGGCTGAAGCCGAGATGTTTATTGTTACCGTTACCAGTCCGCTAAAGCGGACTGTAATAAAGGGAAAAAAATAGCAGCAGAAGAATATTTTTGTCTATAAATCAACAGAAAATTATTGAATTCAATTAAAAGAAAAAGATAACCGTTGACTTAAGTCAACGGAAATTCAAAACTCGTTTATAATTCCAAAATGAATTTTACCCTGACTGAATGAGTCACCCTTGCCGAGTGCGAAACTTACGCCGAGAATTCCAAGACTTGTTTCAATGTTCAAACCAAAGCCGTAGCCGGTTTTAAATGCGGAAGCTTCCTGTATGCCGCGGGATTCATCCGCGTTGCGTAAGTAATAACCCGTATCAAAGAAGGCGAAAGTGTAAGTGCGTCTTGTAAGCAGATAACGGTACTCAAGATTTGTCCAGATAATTCTATTGCCGAGAAATTGTCTTTCAAGATAACCGCGGAGGGAATTGGCACCGCCCAAATAATAGAGATCGCTCACTTCGAAATCGGATCCGCGAAGTTCTCTCGCGTGAACTCCGAAAGCAACAATCTGCTTAGTAAATAATTCTCTGAAGATGCTGAAATCGAATTCCAACCGCTGAAAAGTTACGTTTGTTTTGGTATCGGCGGTAATATACTCGGCCGGACCGTTAATTTTTTTGGAAGTAAATTTATACGAATTGTTGAAAATAATTCCGCTTGTAGGCGCGTAATAATCGTCGCGCGTATCAATTGTAAGATTTACACCGCTTGAAAAAGACGAAGAATTAAAAACGGTAAAGACGTTGTTGGTGCGCGCGGTTGGAATTGTAGATTGGCTGCTTAATAATATGGAAGCCGTAACTTCCGGTGTGGCTATGTACTCAAACTTGCCGTCGAAGTTTCTTTGAACGTAGGTTGAATCCTGTTTTCGCTGGTATAACCCGGCTTCGATGTTAAACGGAAATCCGAAAAGCCACGGTTCGAGGTAGCGGATTTCCAATTCCTGCGAAGTTTGGCTCTCCTGCTGCCACCGGAATAATGCCGCACGTCCGGTGCCGAATAAATTTTTCAAGTTAATGTTAATGTAACCCGTTAGATAACCCTTGTCCTTATCCGTTGCGGGAGGAACGTAACCGGCAATGCCGTCAAAGTAATTGGTTTCCTTTTCCTTAACGGTAACTTTTAGCACTCCTTCTTTTTTTGAATCAACATAGTAAGAAGGGATTTCCACCGGCTCAAAAAATCGAAGGCGATTCAGTTTATCCGGGACATCATCAATTTTCTTTTGAGAATATTTCTCTCCCTTCTCAAAATTAAGCGCGCGCGTTATAACGTAATCCTTTGTCTTAGTGTTTCCGGCTATCTCAATTTTGTCGATTGTACTATTTGTCCCGGGATCGATTGAAAGATGAATTACCGCACCAGATTCCTGCTTAGCCGAATCGGTTTCAAACTCAATCGACTCTATCTTAATTGAAGCAAAGGGGAGACCGTTGTTCTCGTAATAATTTAGTATTTCCGAAAATACCGGTTCAACATTATCGTTCGTTAGTACAACTCCTTCAAGCGAGGAAAGGTAATTTGATACTTTGAGAGAATCTTTTAATCCCGAATGGAGAATAATCTTAGTTATCAGCGTGGGGTTGCCTTCGTAAACATTAACCCGTAAATCAGATTTAGCAGAATCAATCTTAACTGCGTTTACTTCTTTAACTACGAAATTAAAGTAACCATGGTCCCTTAGGTTATTGCTAATCCTGCTTTTTACGGAATCTTCCATCCCGGTAAAATATTTTGTACCGGGGGCAATGCGAATCCAGCTTAGATAAGTGTTCTCGGAGAACTTTTTGTTCCCGGTAATTTCAATTTTGGAAATTGACTGGGCCGAGACATGACAAGAAAAGAAAAAAAGAATCACAAAAGCATTTTTAATAATTCGGCGAGTCATCAATTATCTTCATTTTTTTACCGACGGGCAAAACTTCAACTTTATCGATATAATTTTCAATGTCTTTATAGGGAACCGCGCAAGTTTCGATGACGGCTGCGTTGGCAGCCCCAAGCGCGGCTGCAATTTTTACAAACTCGTCGAATACAAGAGAGTTTTCCATACCGTAAGCAATACCGGCAACGAAAGCATCCCCACTTCCTGTCGCATCGAAGACATCAACTGTTGGAGAAATAATTTTATAGTGGAAATCAAACTTGGAAGCGTATGCGGCATTGGCGCCGTCGGTTAGAAATGTCAGCTTTATTTTTCGGGAATAAAGGTAATCGAGGAATTCAAGTTTTTCATTTTCCGTTTTAAGCTGAACGTTTATCGATTTTTCTATCTCATCGCAGTTGTTGTGAACCGCTGTAGGGCCGGCATCGATGCATGATTGAAAATGATTGCCGTAGGTATCGAGTATGGAAACTTTATCGTATTTATTCGCAAGCTCTATTGCGAACGGAAAGATATCATCGGCTTCTGCGCACGGAGAACTGCCGGAAAGTACCAGCGTGGAACAATTCTGAATCATCTTTTCAATCTTGGATTTAAACTCACCGGCTTCTTCTTTTGTTATTAAATTATTCATCCCGAAAAAAGTGGTTACCCTTTTTGTTTTCATTTCAATGATAACATCAGCAGCGCGCGTCTCGCTCTTGTTAGATACAACCGAAAAATCGATTTTGTCGTTTGTTAAACAATGACGAAGCAGTTTGCCGTTGTTGCCGCCGAGAAATGTAAAAGCGGAATTCTTTTCATTGAGAAAATTTAATTGACGGCTTACGTTAATCCCTTTTCCGCCGGCATAATAAATTTCATTTTGGGAACGATTTGATTTTCCAAATTCTATCGTATCAAAAAATAATCTCCGTTCGAGCAGCGGGTTTAAAGTAATTGTGAGAATCATGATTTGAAATTTTATTCGATTTATTTACGCGTGTTAAAAACCTTTTCCCGGTCTTTCATTCTACATTCTGAGTTGTGCATTTGTTACGGTCTATATCCCGGCCAACGACTGTAATCCGGATTAAGTAAGCGATAATCTCCAAATCCTGTTTGATCCAAGAAAACAAAGCTGCGGTTAAGTTCGTAGTAATCCCAAATCTCGTATGGTTTAGAATCGGCATCCATCGGATGTCTTTCTACGTTGCTCGGCGGACCGAGTGTGATGTAAATCATTCCCATATCGGAACGCCACCCTTCGCCGAAACCTTTGAAATGTTTATTGGCGTATTCAACTCTCCGGTAATATTCGTTCATTATCGGGTTGGATTCAGCTCTGGGATCGGGCTTTTTGCTGTTCCAATAACTCAAAAATCTGTCCAGTTTTTCATTATAATTTTTAGGAGCTTTTATGGAATCGATTTGAGCGCCGGTGGCAATATAAAGCATCTGGTCGATTGCCTTATCAAGATTAGTAATTGTAGGAGGTAAACCGAAAATCCTGCTGGAAAATTTTTTCTCAGTTGAAGATACTTCCTTCCAATCCTGGTTTTTCAAAACGACTTTGAGAGAATACTCTTCTAGAGAAAATTTTCTATGGTCGAATGTGTGTTTTATCAAGTTGACGCCGGCGTGAACCTTTTGAGGATCATCTTGTTTGAACGATGCACCGCTTTTCAAATCGTCAAGGGAGTATTGCATAAACACTTGACGGTTCTTGTCGCTGTAAATTTCATAGAAAAAAGAAACGCTGCTGTCGCGACTCGAAACCGAGGCCGAAACATCGGGTACTATTCTTTCGCCTGTAGAATCTTTGATGATATCGGAGATGAAGGTTATGTCGCTTACATCAAGAGTATCGTTGAATTTGCGCACAGTAACGTTCAACTCTTTTGTGTTGTTCCTCCTGGAGTCTACGTCCTCAACATTGCAGCGCAAGAAATATTTACCGGGGATTAAGTCGAAAGTTTTATAGCTAAGATTAAAATTGCTGTGGGTTAAGGTCTGATTGAAATTATCCGTCTTAACACGTTCTTTCCAAAGCCGCTCGAAAAGGATATTCTTTTTTGTGGTATCGAGGAAGGTGACGGTTACATTATATGAAGCGTTGTATGAATTATCCTTCTTTACAAATTGTATGCTTGAGTACGGCACCTGAACAAATAAGTCCAGACGTGTTCTATCCTTTACTGTACTTTTATGATTGGTTGCGTCGAACGAGAAGCTCAACAAATTTGCATTCGGATTTACTCCGGCAGAATATTCCGTTTGGGCAAAAACAATCGAACCGAAAACCAGCCAAACAATTACAAGCCGTTTCATATCATTTTCTCCGTTAATCTTTACTTCACTGCTTATGCAGATAATTTACCAAATAAATCATACTCATTGCAATCATAAATATCAACGTCATAAAAGCGTCCGATCTCAATCTTTCCGTCTACTTTAATCAGAACTTCGCCGTCAACTTCGGGCGCGTCGCGTTCGGATCTGGCTACATAAAAATCGCCTTCTATTCCGTCGACGATTACTTTCATCTTTTTCCCGACAAAGCTGTTATTCTTTTCCTGTGAGATCTCTTTCTGAATTTCCATCAGAATCGCTTTACGCTCTTCTTTAATTTCCTGTGAAATAGGATCGCCAAGCAAAAAGCTCGGCGTGTTTTCTTCAACCGAGTAATTGAAAACTCCGAACCTGTCGAATTTGATATCACGGACAAAATTGCAGAGCTCGTTAAATTCTTTTTCGGTTTCGTTTGGGTAACCAACTATGAAGGTCGTGCGCAAAGTTAAACTGGGAATTTTTTCCTTGAGCGTGTAAAGCAACTCTTTGGTCCTGCGCTGTGTAATTCCGCGCCGCATTGACTTTAATACGTTATCGGAAATATGCTGAAGAGGAATATCGATGTATTTACAAATTTTCGGATTGTTTGCGATCTCGTCTATTAAATCAATCGGAAAGTGTGACGGGTAAACATAGAGCAGCCGAATCCATTCTATGCCGTCTATGTTTGAAAGCTTATTCATTAACTCCGCAAGATTTCTTTTCCCGTACAAATCTATTCCGTAATCGGTTGTATCCTGCCCGATAAGAACTAATTCTTTGACTCCTTGATTTGCCAGCGAGGAGGCTTCGGCCAGAAGTTCCTCCATCGGTTTCGTTTTGTGAAGTCCGCGCATAATCGGTATAGCACAGAATGAGCATGGATTATCGCATCCCTCGGAAATTTTTAGATATGCAAAATGCTTAGGAGTCGTTAATGTGCGTTCGCCCAGCAGTTCATATTTTAAGTTGCCGCCGAACTCCCTAACAATTCCTTCGTAAGCTTCCGTGCCGAAGTAAGCGTCTACTTCCGGTATTTCTTTACGCAGGTCTTCCAGGTAACGTTCGGAAAGACAGCCCGACACAACTACCTTTTTAATCTTTCCCTTCTTCTTTAATTCTATTGCGGAAAGAATGGTGTTAATGGACTCTTCCTTCGCGGCGTCGATGAATCCGCATGTATTTATAACAACGGAATCGGCTTTGTTAGGATCGTCAATCAAATCGAACTTGTTAAGCTTCAACTGTTTCATCAAACGTTCGGAATCTACCGTGTTCTTTGAACAGCCGAGAGTTATGACGGAAATTTTTTGTTCGTTCATGCAAATAAATCTTTCAAAAAATATTAATCAATCTTTTCCACTGCCGTTCATTACACCGCACACGCACTTAATCTTACTCATATTTTTTAGAGCAAGATCAAGACTTGTTCATAACTAACAATAGGGCGGAGAAGAAGATATTCTTTACTTTGTTAGAAAATTAAGATACAAATATACTATTGGAGCGGTAAATAATAATGAATCGAAGCGGTCCAAAATTCCGCCGTGACCTGGAATGATTGAAGACGAATCTTTTACATGCGCATCGCGCTTAAGCAGACTTTCTACCAAATCGCCAACCTGCCCGAAAGTGCCTACAATCAAGCCGATAACAATTGCGTCGCGCCATTCCAAAAAATCCGCAAAGAGCGGTTTGCACGCAAGCATTGTAACAATTGAAAATATGAAACCGGCAAGAGCTCCTTCCCAGCTTTTATTCGGACTGACGCGCGGCATCAGCTTGTTGCTACCGAGGGCAGTTCCTAAGAAGTAAGCGGCTGAATCGCAAAGCCAGATTGAAACGAACAAAGATAAAATAAGATAACCGCCCTGGCCGTACGTAAATGCAGAGGCGTTGTAAAACTCGCGGAGGTTTACCAATGCAGAAACAAACATGCCGATATAAAATACGCCTATTAGCGATACACCGATATTGGCGATTGCCGATTCCTTATTGCGGAACAGTTCGAAAATCAATAGAAGCAAAACGATTATAAAGCTTAACACGCTGAAGTCAATCAGTTTTAAATATTCGTTGACTATTAAACAGAGCACGCACAGAAGACCAATAATTTTATTTGCATAGTAACGCCTGTTGCCCGCCATCTTGGAGAATTCATAATAAGAAACCGCGCCTATTGCCGCGGCAAAAATTAAAAAAGGAATTTTACCGTACAAACTGACAATAATTATTAAAGGTATGCCGATTATTGCAACTATCACCCGTTTAGCCAATTTGCCGAATGGTTTTGCCATTTATTCCTCGTCTTCAGTTTTGGAATTATTTATGTCCTGGATTATTTCGAGCGCTTCCTGGGCGTCGGTTTTTTTTGTAAGCAATTTTACAACGGATAAATCTCCTCCGACGGGGTAATTTCTGTCCTTCTGGGAAATTATAATTGTTTCAATTTCGGCTCCTTCAAGATTAGCTTTCAGCATTTCGGCTACCAGGGGATCGGCGCAGGTATAAACAATAACCCAGTCTTTAGGATGAACTAAGTTGCCTTCAAATTCTTCAACTGGTATCAACTCGGTACCGCAA
>DAIEQA010000019.1:0-21980 GCA_027348115.1 Ignavibacteriales bacterium | reverse complement strand
CATCAGAAAATGATTACCGCGCAAGATCAGTTTGCAATCGATACGACGGTTCACAACATAAACGAGATCAACGAGATTTCCGGCAAGTACGGAAACCCGGCTATGGTTATGGCGCTTCAGGTAAGCATGTCTACAAAACCGGAAGCGTTGATTTCGCTCGATAGAAAAATGCGCGCGAGACGCGAACAAATTTTAAGAGAGTCGCAAGACCTTGAACTTCCGTATGTGTGGCTTATTCCTTTGTTTGAGGATATCGACGCGGTGAAAAATCTTAAAAATTATCTTAACAAAATTTGGGAGTACGCTCTTCAAAGCAGAAGAATTAACCAGGAAACGAGCAACCGGTTCACTCATATAATTTGTGAAATATTTGTAGCCGGTTCGGATCTAAGTCAGCAGATAGGTCAAAGTGCAGGAATGAATGCGTACAAAGAAGCTAAACATGAATTGATGTATTGGCTTTCGGAGAAAGGATTGATTGGAAAAATCCGTATGAAGATGGGAAGCGGCGAACCGATGCAAAGACAGGGCGGCTATTATTCGTCTGTTGCTGGTAAACCTGCTTTTATCAACTCAAGCGATTCGCTTAAAAGATATTCCGATTACCTTAAAGAATCTACCAAGAAAAGCACCGAGTACGCTACCACGCCTTTGATTGGCGTTTTTGCCGGCGGCGACCTGCGTACTTTTCAAAGCAATGTAAGCGAAAAATTACGGTACCTGCCGCTTGTAAAATTTGCGCAACTGCTTCATCATCTTAAGAAGTCGCAGCAGTTTTACGAAACTGAAATTGTTAGAGCCGGAGAGCCGCTGGTTGAAACACGTCTTCAATTTAAAACGCGCGGATTAAAAGAATTGGAGCGGCTGACGGTTGGAAGAAAAGATAATTTGTTTAATGAATTCCTTTCTATTACCACGGAAAACTTTAGACAGATTTTATACGGCAGGGATGAAGATGTTGTCGGAATACATATCATTTCGTATTTCATTGCAAGAACAACCCCGCCTTTGCGCGATAGACCGACTGTACGGCCCGGCCAGGGTGTATCCGGAAACGCGGGACAAAAAATCCTGGAGAAAATTGCCGAGACAATTCCGTTTTCAAAATACGGAAGTCTTTTAAGAGCGATCTCGCATAACCAGTCCCAGACTGCCGTTCTTGGGATCAATCAGCTTACAACGGGTTTATTCCGCGCGCTCGATATTTTTTCTCAAAAACAGTTTGCGGAAGGTTCCGCCCTTTCTTTAATTGAAGAAAGAATTTTGCCTAACCTTCCGGTGTATGAAATACTTCATTCGCTCAGAATTTATCATGACGTAAATCTTGTTTATCTCAACCGGCTGGAAAAAGCTTTTCCTGCTGGCAACTCTGCTTTTCTTGCTTTACGGGAAGATATAGATGCAATTGGAAAGTATTTAATTTTATTCCAGAGAGAACTGTTGCGCCGTCACGGGCTAAATGTAAACGACTTTTTCGAGTCGGATAAATTTATTTCGGATCTTCTGCCAACGCTTCGCCCGGATATTGCCGTATTGCTGCAGCCGAATATTTTCAATACGAATGTTGATTCATTGCTGGCTTCAATCGATGGTAATGTGGATTCCGGCTGGCTGAATGAAATGAAGAAACTTTTAACTGTGCCGGATGAAATAAATTTATGGCGCGCTAAAATTTGGACTTTGCTTGAAGAGCCAGTCTATCAGCGCGTTGCTAGTTTTGTTGAGCTCGCAATAGCGTTGTATTCTTTATCGTCTGGGTCGCAAAGTAAGGAACTTGCATTCGCGCCGAAAAAATTAAAGTTGTCGCACGGCATTTCGGATTTGATGAAGCTTTCTCAAGACGACAACATGCATCAGTTTCTTGCCGCCGCTTTCGAATATCTATCCACGGTAACCGAAGGTATGATAGAAGTCCCGATTAATATTGTGAGGGCACTCAAAGAAGTTGAACGAATAGTAAAGATTGAAGAGCAAGCGCTGTCCGTAAAGCAGCAGGATCTCCTTCGCTTTTACCTTCTGCAAATTGCCCGCGTTGCCGGGGATAACGGTTAATAGTTGTTTAATTGAAATAGCCGTGCAACTCCGTTTCATTTCTTTTATATTTCTCATTAACAAATCGCAACAATGCAATGAACGAATTTCAATCCATCGGCAAACTGCTGATAATCGCCGGCATATTTATGGTCCTTCTTGGAATAGCGATAACGTTTTGGGATAAAATTCCTCTTCTTGGAAAATTACCCGGCGATGTAGTTATCAAAAGAAAAAATTTCACTTTTTACTTCCCGATTGTATCGTCCGTTATTTTAAGTCTTCTCATTTCGCTAATACTTTATTTGTTCCGAAAATAAATCCCGCGGTCAAAAATGAAATTATAGCATACATAGTAATGAGGCAGATATGATTAAAAAATATTTTGAGCTTGACGAACTGGGGACAACAATCAAACAGGAAATTATTGCCGGCGCCACCACGTTTGTAACAATGGCCTACATAATTATTGTTAATCCGAAAATTTTGGAAGCTGCGGGCATGCCGTTCGGCGCGTCGATGGTGGCTACAATATTCAGCGCTTTCTTCGGAACAATTATTATGGGAGTTTACGCTAAACGACCTTTTGCGATTGCGCCTTACATGGGAGAAAATGCGTTTGTGGCTTACACGGTTGTTAATGTGCTGTATTATAGTTGGCAAACCGCATTAGGCGCAATTTTTATCGGCGGTATTTTATTTACGCTGCTTACAATATTTAATATAAGAAGCTGGCTTGCAAACGCTATTCCTGAAAGTTTGAAAATTGCTTTCGCTGCGGGTATCGGCCTGTTTCTTACATTCATTGGCCTTAACGAAACAGGAATTGTAAAAATCGGTGTGCCGGGCGCGCCGGTGCATGTCGGCAATTTTCATGACGCCTCCGTACTGTTGGGAATATTTGCTTTTGTCTTCATCGGCATTCTGATGATGAAAAAAGTTAACGGCTCGATACTAATCGGAATTCTTGTTGCCACGGCTCTTGGATTTATTTTTAAAGTGACTCCGCTACCGGAAAAAATTGTAAGTATACCGCCGGATATAAGACCGGTATTTCTTCAGCTTGATATTGCCGGTGCGTTGGGCTGGGGCTTCTTCTCGGTTATTCTTGTCGTGTTCGTAATGGATTTCGTCGATACAATGGGCACCCTTCTCGGATTGGGTTACAAAGCAAAGATGCTGGATGAGAATGGAAATCTTCCCGATATTGAAAAACCAATGTTATGCGATGCATTAGCAACCGTAGTCGGCGCTGTATGCGGCACAACAACAACCGGCGCTTACATTGAATCGGCTACGGGAATAGAGGCCGGAGGAAAATCCGGTTTAACAGCGGTTGTTACAGCCATATTATTTTTATGCGCGTTATTTTTTGCTCCATTGTTTTCTGCAATTCCTGCTTACGCTTATGGTTCGGCTTTAATCATAGTTGGATTGCTGATGTTATCGCCCCTATCCCACATAAAATTTAACGACCTGGCGGAGACAATTCCGGTTTTTGTAACAATAACCTTAATGAGCTTTACGTACAATCTCGGAATTGGAATGACAGCCGGGTTTGTTATGTATCCGCTAACAATGCTAATTGATGGTAGAGTTAAGTCAATCTCTTTGGGAATGTGGATACTTTGCGGATTCTCGGTGTTGTTCTATGTATTCTACCCGTATTAAAACACGCAGGATTACCTTTGCCGAATATCCCAAGAATCCGTTTTTTATTAATAACATCTAACGGGTAAGATTAATTATTTATTCCCGAGAAATGAGGAAAAGATGGCTACAAAAAAAGCGTTAGTAAAACAGATTAAAGGCGTTACATTTATGGGCAAGACGGATTCCAACCATTGGGTACCAATGGACGGACCGGAAAATTTTGGCGGGAGCGATGCCGGAACAAGACCTAAAGAATTGATCCTTCTTGCGCTTGGAGGATGCACCGGCAGCGATGTTGCAGTTATTCTTAACAAGAAAAAAATTAAGCTCGATAATTTCGAAATACATATTGACGCTGAAGTTCAGGAAACTCACCCGCAGGTGTTCACCAAAATAAATTTGGAATATGTTTTCTATGGAAAGGATATTTCTAAAGAAGCGGTTGAAAGGGCAATTGAGTTGTCATTAACTACATATTGCAGTGTAACCGCGATGCTTCAAAAGGCCGTTGAGATTACACATGGCTATAGAATTGAAGAAACAAAATAATTTTAAATGGCGTGTGCGGAAAATCGAATCGGCTACAAATAATTTTCGGGAATCGGTTTCCTTCCCGCGTATCCTTCGCTGAGCGGATGATAAAAACGGATATCGTCCTCGTCGCTGCGCCAGCAAAGTAATACTTCTTCTTCATCAATAATCGATGGAAAGTCAACCAAACCTATTTGGAAATTCCAATCCTTATAAGTGCAGCCGATTTCCTCAAGCTCTTTCATAAAAGTGTTGATCTGGTTAGCAAGGTTTTCGATCTCCGTGTTTTCTTCAATTTGCCCGTTCAAGGATTCGGCAATTGTCCTAATCTCAAATGCATTGTTCAAAATGTCGCGGACAATCTGCCTTACAAGCGGCAATGTGCGTCTTGCTTCCTTAACTGTAAAATGTTTGGTTTCTACGGCCGACATAGCACCTTCTTTTTAATTGCTTGTAACATACAAATGAAAAATGAAAAGTGTAAGTTCCCGAAGGCATAAATTTATTTTAATAACTTGACAGTGTGTCTTTTAATATATATTTTATTGTTAGATTGAATTTTGAGTAATTGCTTAAGTGAAAACAACAAAAAAATACGGCAAGAAAGTAGATCTGGCGTTAGCTACCTGGGTAAAGCTGGCCCGCGCGTTTTCTTCGTTCAGTAAAAAATCTTCCGAAAAAATAAAATCTTTCGGATTAACTCAACCGCAATTTGCAGTGATTGAAGCGTTGGGACATTTGGGCTCGCTGAAAGTTGGAGAAATTTGTGATAAGATGCTTGTAAGCGGCGGTAATATGACTCTTGTGCTTGATAATATAGAAAAGCTCGGTTATCTTGAACGAATACCAAGCAAGGAAGATAGAAGAGCCATCGATGTTCAGCTTACTCAAAAAGGCCGGGAATTGTTTGATGAAATATTTAAAGTGCACGCCGAGCATATTACCAAATTGATGTCCGTGCTTACGCCCGAAGAACAAAAAGATCTTGGCGATCTTCTTAAAAAACTCGGAACCGGCGTTCATAAACTTTAAATAATTTTTTTGTGCTGTTATTACTAACTCGTAATATTTGAAATCGTATTAAGAAAAGGAGTAAAAATGAACGAGACATTTAGAAGCGGTCAGAGGGGACGTACAAAAATAGATTGGCTTGATAGCCATCACAGTTTTTCGTTTGGCGACTACTACGATCCGGATAACATTCACTTTGGACCGTTGAGAGTATTGAATCATGATTTGATTCAGCCCGGAGGCGGTTTTCCAACTCATCCTCATAAAGAAATGGAAATTGTGACGATAGTGCTGGAAGGCGTTGTGGCTCACAAGGACAGCTCCGGAGGACAAGGATTCATAGGCGTTAACGAAATTCAGAGAATGACTGCCGGCAGCGGTATTCGTCATTCGGAGTTTAATCCTTCCGATGAAAATATGCTGAACCTTCTGCAGATATGGTTCATCCCCAATCAATTGGGATTGACACCGTCGTATGAACAAAAGAAATATTCTCCTGAAGAAAAGAAAAACAAATTGCTTAAAGTGGTCAGCGGAAATAAAGATAACGCGCTTATTTTTATAAACCAGGATGCTGAAATTTTTCTTTCTGATTTAGATAAGGATAAGTCCCTTTGGCATGAATTGAAGAAGGGAAGGGGAGTTTACCTGTATTTGATTAAGGGAAAAATTGAAGTAGCCGGTCTTGCTTTGAATACCGGCGACGCCGCCAAACTTACCGAAGCCGGTTTGTTGAACATCACTACCCTTGAGAATTCCAATATTATTCTTTTTGATATGGCTCTGTAACGTTGCCGACCGTTAATAAATATTGAGTATATCTGCTTTCAAATTTATAGCGGCTGAAAAAACCGGCCGCTATTCAAATATCCTTCCTTTGGATTTTACTCTCTCAATCTTAAAGACTAATTTTCGAATAGACATTAAGAACCTTTGGAGTAATAATGGCTGTAATTAGACCTTTCAAGGCGTTAAGACCTAATGAAAAAGTTGCTCATTTAGTTGCAAGCGTTCCTTATGATGTAGTTAATCGCGAAGAAGCGGCCGAGTTTGCAAAGGGAAATCCGATTAGTTTTCTCCGCATAACCCGCTCGGAAATTGAGATGAAAGAAAAAGTAGATGTTTATTCTTCGGAAGTTTATCAGAAAGCAAAATCCAACTTAAAGCGGCTGCAAAACGAAGCGCCGCTTACTCAAGATCCGGCCCCGCATTTTTATTTATATAAACTGGTTATGGACCATCACTCGCAGATTGGAATAGCCGCAACTTTTTCCGTTGAAGATTATGATAAAGATATTATCATGAAGCACGAAAAAACCCGGAAAGTTAAAGAGGACGACAGAACTAACCATATCGTTACAACCGAGGCGCAAACCGGACCTGTATTTCTTACTTATAGAAATGTTTCCGACATAGATAAAATTGTAAACGATACAGTTAAAAAGTACGATCCTATTTATGATTTCACCGCCCCGGATGGAATTAAACACACAATTTGGATTTTGCCCGACGAGCAGAACGACCGCATTGTTTCTTTAATCGCGAGTGTGAAGAATTTATATATTGCGGACGGGCATCACCGCGCGGCAAGCGCAAGCAGAGCGCAGAAAGTAAAGAAGGAATTAAACCCGGCTAATAACGGCAATGAAGAATATAATTTCTTCCTGGGAGTTTTATTTCCGGCGAATCAATTAAAAATTCTTCCCTACAACCGAGTGATTCATGATTTGAAAATGGGTAAGGATGAGTTTATTGAAAAAATTAAAAAATATTTTTCGGTTGAGGAAACGCAGTCAACCTCTCCATCGGAAAAAAATAATTTTTGTATGTACATCGATAAAAAATGGTATCTGTTAAAACCGACCGATAAAGTAAAACCCGGTAATACTGTTGGAGAAAAGTTGGATGTAAGTATACTGCAGGAATTTTTATTCCGCCCGGTGCTTGGAATCGAAGATCAGAGGACAGATACCAATATAGATTTTGTCGGCGGTATTAGAGGTACCGGGGAATTGGAAAGACTTGTCGATAGCGGCAAAGCTGCTGTAGCTTTTTCTCTGTATTCCGTTACTCTCGACGACTTAATGAATATTTCCGACGCCGGTGAAATTATGCCGCCGAAATCTACATGGTTTGAACCAAAGCTTCGCGACGGGTTGCTCGTTCACTTAATTTAATCATTGAAAAAATATGAACCGCAGTTTGAATTTTTAAAAGCAATATAAACGGAGAACTTAAATGGAAAAAAGAATTTTTAATTTCAGCGCCGGACCGGCTATTTTGCCGGAAGAAGTTTTGCTTGAAGCACAGAAGGATTTGTTCTCGTACAAAGGTTCCGGCATGAGCGTTATGGAAATGAGCCACCGCGGAAAAATTTTCGACGGGATAATCAAAGAAGCGGACGCAAATTTGAGAAAGCTTTTAAACATCGACGACAAATATTCTATTTTGTTTTTGCAGGGCGGCGCTACACTTCAGTTTTCGATGGTGCCGTTGAATTTGATGCCTCCTAAAAACAAAGCTGATTATATCGTTACCGGCGCTTGGGCGCAAAAAGCTGCTAAAGAAGCTAAGCGTGTTGGCACTGTAAATATTGCTGGTTCAACCGAAAGTGAAAAATTTGTTCGCCTCCCGAAACAAAGCGAGTTAAAATTGGATCCCGACGCTTCATACGTTCACTTTACGTCGAACAACACAATATTTGGAACAGAGTATAAAACTGAACCAGAAGTTGGAAACGTTCCTCTGGTATGCGATGCCTCTTCGGATTTTCTGCATAAGAAAATTGATGTTAACAAATACGGGTTGATTTACGCCGGCGCGCAAAAGAATATCGGTCCATCGGGAGTTGTTGTTGTAGTTGTTAGAAAAGATCTTTTGGAAAGATCGTCTGATAAACTTCATACATACATGAATTATAAAATCCACGTAGAGAATGAAACCATGTACAATACTCCTGCAACATTTGGAATTTACATTGCAGGATTAGTTTTCAAGTGGCTTTTAGATATGGGTGGGCTGGATGAGATGTACCGTCGCAATGTTGAGAAAGCAAAAATTCTTTACGATGCGATCGATGCAAGCGGCGGCTATTATAAAGGAACGGTAGTGCCGGAAGACCGCTCACTGATGAATGTTACATACAGACTTCCTAACGAACAACTCGAAGAGAAATTTGTCAAAGAGGCCGCGGCTAAAGGTATGAGCGGTATAAAAGGTCATAGATCAGTCGGTGGAATCCGCGCGTCAATTTATAACGCCTTCCCGAAAAAAGGTGTGGAAGAATTGGTTGCCTTCATGGAAGATTTTAAGAAAAACAATTAAGTTGAAAACCAAAGCAAACATTTTTAATCAGAGGTCGAAGTTGGTTCGGCCTCTGGTTTATAATACGAGAGTCATGTCGTGAAAAAATATTTATTTCTTATCGTTCTTGTTTTTGTAGCCGCAGCCTGTTCAAAAAAGGAAGAGCGGCTGGAATTATTTAGCTGCGAATCCTTTGCTTATACAATGGATAAAGGATGGGAAGTTGATGCATCTGTCAGGGTAAAAGGGTTCGAACAAAAAGAGAATGATGGTAAATATTCGGCAAAGCTTACGTACACGGTTGATCTTCAAACCGTTGACGGAAGGATGATTGAGAAGATCGATTCCGGCGTGTTTGAAAAAACCGCTTCGGAAAGAATGATGGATCAGCAAATCAATTCGCAAATCCAACTCGATAGTACTTATCAAACAGGCACCTACAAAATATTTATTAATGTAACCGATGACTACTCCGGGCAGAAGACAGTTCAGTGGAGCTATTTCGATCTGAGCAAGTAAATTCTTAAATGAAAATTTTTTTCAAAAGGGCTTGACAAACAAATTTCTATATCGTATTTTTACGATGGAACAAATTGAAGCATAAATGAGCAAGACAAGTCCACAGCTGTGTTGCACGTTAAATATTTCAGGCACCGATCAGGAGAAGATGATAAAGATGTTCAAAGCGTTGGGTAATCCAATACGTTTCAAAATTATAAAATTCCTTCTGACTCATCCGGGCTGTATTACTGGCGATATAGTTGAATATCTACCGATCGCTCAGGCAACGGTTTCTCAGCATTTAAAGGTGCTGCGAGAGGCCGGTTGGATTTCAGGCGAAACCGAAGGTCCCGCTACGAGTTATTGCCTTAACCAACAAAATATTGCATGGTTCAAAAACAAAACAGTGGAGAACTTCTAAAATTTTTTAAACTTATCCATCGTATTATTACGATATAGAGCGAGGTGAAATTATGAACGCGCAAGTTATTGGTATCGTGAATTTTGTTGTTGATGCATTCATTCATATGTGGCCGTACCTGTTAGTTACAATTCCAATTTCAGTTGCGGTAAAGATGTCCGGCGCATCCAAGTATATTAATCGAGTTTTTACAAAGAAGCCGATGCTTTCGATTTTTCTAGCGACTGTTGTAGGTGCATTCAGTCCTTTCTGTTCGTGTGGGGTGATCCCAATAATTGCCGCTCTGCTAATCGGCGGAGTGCCCTTAGCGCCTGTTATGTCATTCTGGATCGCGTCGCCGTCGATGGATCCGGAAATGTTTTTCTTGAGCGCCGCAATGCTAGGCTGGAATTTAGCAGTGTGGCGGCTTGTATCAACATTCCTGCTTAGTTTATCCGCCGGATACATTACTCATTTTCTTTTTAGAAACGGCTGGCTTGGAAACGATTATGTTAGAATCAAAAAGAGTTACAAAATGTCGAACCTTTGGACGAAGGCGAGCGGCTATTTCAAGAGGATAAAAACTAAAATAAACTATTTGATAATGGCTTACGCTCCGAATGAATTTAATTTTGAAAACTTATCCGGTCTATCTGTTGAAAAAAAATTATTATATGACGGCGGCTCGTGTTGCATAGTAGAAACCGGAAATAAATATACCGTCGGTTGCTGTACTGATCCGCCTCAACCGAAATCCGAGGAAAGTAAATCCTGCGGCTGCAATTTAAATTTCTCTAAAGATGAAAAAGAACCGTTGCCTTCGGCAACAATTGTATCTTCTTGTGAAAGTAATAAGCAATCGAATTCATTTCTAGGCAAATTATTAAAGGAGACTTTCGGCGCTACAGTGCTGGTAATCAAATTTATGCTGCTTGCGTTCTTCCTGGAAGCGCTGATAATTTTTTATGTTCCTCAAAGCTTGATAATTACACTTCTCGGAAATCAAAATTCGTACTCAACTTTATGGGCAGCTCTGCTCGGCGTTCCTATTTACACAAGCAACATGGCTGCTCTACCGATGATAGGGGGATTGCTTGCGAAAGGAATGAACCCTGCGGCTGCGCTGGCATTTTTAATTTCGGGTCCAACCACAACAATTCCGGCTATGGCCGCGGTGTGGGGACTAACAACTAAAAAAGTTTTCACTCTATATGTTTTGTATGTTTTGATCGGCGCAATTGTTTTTGGTTATGCTTATTCGATATTTAGCGGATTGATTTGATGAAAAGAAAAAGGGGCTTGATTTTCAAGCCCCGTTGTTTTCTAAAAAAATGTATTATTCCAAGCTTCCGACTTCCCTTTCGACTTCCTCAAGTATTTCGCATCTCTTAACCACGTCTTTCATTTTTGTGTGATCGGGATAAAGCGGGCGGTCAACATCAAGATGATCAACATATTTCCTAACAATTTGTTTTGCCTTCACCACACCTTTGCCGTTTTCAAACTCGCGGAAATCGAGAGCCTGAGCAGCGGCAATAAATTCAATACCGAGAATGCCGTAAGCGTTGTCGAGAATCTGTCCGTTCTTGATAGCAGTGTTCATTCCCATCGAAACAAAATCTTCCTGATCTGCAGCGGCGGGAATAGATTGTATTGATGCCGGGTTGGAAAGAATTCTTTGTTCAACAATTAAAGTATCTGCAGTGTATTGACTGAGCATTAATCCCGAGAACATTCCAGCACCCTTTGTTAAGAAATCCGGGAGACCTATATTGAGTGCGGGGTTAAGCATTCTGTTCAATCTTCTTTCCGATAAAACACAAACCATTGTAATTGCAGCTCCGGCCATATCCATCGGCATTGAAACCGGCGTGCCCTGAAAGTTGGCGCCGGTAAGAGTAATTTTTTGTTCAGGTATAAAAATAGGATTATCGCCAACGCCGTTAAGCTCAATTTCAACCTGCTCTTTGGCAAAGGATACAACATCATGCGCGGCGCCGATAACCTGCGGCGATGACCGCATTGAATAAGCATCCTGCACTTTCGATTTGAGTTTACCGGTTTGAAGATCGCTGCCTTTTATGCATTTCATAATTGCTTTAGCGCTGCGAACGGCGCCCTTAAATCCGCGCACTTCATGAAGGCGAACATCGTAAGGTTTTAAATTTGCAAACAAAGCTTCGAGCGACATAGCGCATGCAATCTCCGATTGCTTTAGCCACCGGTTCATATCATAAATATGAATTGCGCTCATAGCGGTTAATAAGTTCGAACCGTTGATTGTCGCTAAACCGTCTCTTGCCTGAAGACCCGGGATTTTGATTCCTGCTTTTTCAAAAGCTGCTTTACCGGTTAATCTTTCGCCGTTGTAATAAGCTTCTCCTTCGCCAAGCATAAGCAGTGCAATCTGGCTCATCGGTGCAAGGTCGCCGCTTGCGCCTACCGAACCTTTTTGACAAACTACCGGGGTTACTCCTTTGTTTAACATCTCAACGAGCGTCAGTGTAACTTCGGGTCTAACGCCGGACATGCCGTGAGCATGAACATTAATTCTTCCGGCCATGGCTCCGCGTACATATTCTATTGGAGCGGGATCGCCAATACCGGCCGCATGATTGTAAATCAAATATTTCTGAAACTCTTTAACCTGTTCGTCATTTAAAACGATCTCGGAAAATTCGCCGATGCCGGTATTTACTCCGTACATTATTTCGTGGGCTTGAATTTTTTCTTCGAGCATGGCGCGGCATACTTTTATTCTTTGAAGCGCGTCGGGGTGTAACTCAACTTTTTCATTATGGCGGGCAATAGCAACTAACTTTTCAACCGTTAGATTAGCGCCGTCTAGAACAACAGCCATAGTACTTCCTCCTCTAGTGGAATATTTTCTTTGTGGGAAACTTACTAAGAGTTTTTGAAAAAACGATTGTGAAAATTTTATGTCTATGAGTATTTTGGAAGGGAAATCAGGCTCTATGAGCGTCTAAATCCCAAAAGAGAATTTTATGAGTCTTTATACCGTAATTTTTATTTTAGTCACGATATTAATTGTAACAGGACTTACTTTGTTTGGTTTGCTTATATCTAAAATCGATAGGTGGATAGATCGCAGAGACAGGGTTGGAAGAGAAAGTATCTATAAAGATAAAAAGAATATTCCCCCGCAATCCGTTCCCGGTTCCAATAAAGAATCCGGGAAGGAATAATAAATTATTTTTCCATGGCCATTATCTGGATCTTATCATGCAGCGCTCTTGATGCACGGTAATCCACTTTTACAAAATCTTCGTCGTAATCAACTTTAGTCACTTCTGTTAGCTCATAAATTCGGGAAAGCAGCTTGGTTTGGTGGTGCTTTAATATCACGAAACCGTTTACAAAGTTTTTCTCGAAAAAATCCAGCAGCATCTTTTTCATGCCGGAAACATTTATTCCTCTTTCAGCAGAAATTATTATGCTGTCTTTGTATTTATTAAGAACGTAATCAATTCGGCCTTTATCCGTTAGAGAATCAACCTTGTTGAATATTTTAAGCTGAACTATTTTGTGGCTTTCAAGTTCTTCCAGGGTTGAATCCACAACATTGATATGATCTTCGTAAAAATCGTTCGAGATATCTATTATGTGAAGAATTATGTCCGCCTCACGAACTACGTTTAACGTGCTTTTGAAAGACGCGACAAGATGATGCGGAAGCTTTCGGATAAATCCAACGGTATCGCTTAAAAGTAATTTTTTATTTTTTTCGAGATCGAAGGCGCGGGTGGTGGAATCGAGAGTAGCGAACAATTTGTCTTCGGCAAGAACGCCGGCGTTTGTAATCCTGTTTAACAAAGTCGATTTACCTGCGTTCGTATATCCAACCAGACAAGCTGTAACATAATCCTTCCGGCTCGCGCTTCTTGTTGTTTGCTGCGATTCAATCTTTCGTAAATTTTCTTTCAGCTTGCCGATTCTTGTTCGTATGATTCTTCTATCGGTTTCGATTTGCGTTTCACCGGGACCTTTTGTGCCGATTCCGCCGTATTGTTTGGAAAGGTGCGTCCATGCGCGCGTTAACCGCGGAAGCATATACTGCAGCTGTGCGAGTTCTACTTGGGTTTTTGCCTCCCTGGTTTTTGCGTGCGATGCAAATATGTCCAAAATAAGGCCGCTTCGGTCGAGAATTTTTCGCTCAAAAAGTTTTTCAAGGTTTCTAACCTGCGTAGGATTTAGATCGTCGTCAAAAATAACCAGTTGAATATCATTCAGCTCTATCAGTTGGGCAATCTCTTCGGCTTTGCCCTTTCCAATAAAGTAAGCAGGGTCAGGTCTATTTCTATCCTGCATAATTTTAAAAACCGTTTGGGCCCCTGCAGTATCGGTTAACATTTCAAGCTCGTCAAGATGCTCTTCAACCTGGTCTTTAGAGTAATCGCCGGTCAGCAATGCAATTAATATCGCGCGTTCTTTCGGTATCGGTTTAAGCTCAATCATATTTTAAATTTTCTATCAACCTTTTTAGATAAAACACCGTTATTCTAGATACTAACTTTTATCTCCTCAAATTAATTTCCAACTTTCTCCACATCTTTTTTTGCGCTACGGGCAACCATCGATTCTACAATTGCAAGAAGCAAAACAAGAATCAAAAAGTATTTCCACAACTCGGTGCCAAAGCGGGATTCGTAAATAACTTTTGAAATATCGTCTTTGGAAGAAAGTTTTACAAATTTTCCCTCAAAAGATATTTGCTTTAAATAATCATCTAATTCAGCCCCGGTGGATTTTTCTGTTACAGACTCGCGCGTATCGTGATTTACAGAAAAATAATCCAGCAATTTTTTGCCGGAGAAAAATTTATATGTTCCGATCTCATCTGTGTTGCTGTAAGCCAAATAATTTTTGTTTGGTAAAGAATCTGTGTTTATAATTTCTTCGATGCCGGAAGGATTTATAATTTTAACTTGGGGAAGCACCCTGTTTGAAATATCCGCCGTGATATTTTGCCCGGCCAGGTTTGTAGATTGTTCTTTCATCTTCGAAGCACACGATAAAAGGAGTTTATTCATTAACGGCGCAAAAAATCCTTTTACGGGAAAATCATTCCAGCCAAGAACGGGAGCGGAGTTAAACAAATATATTTTTCCTCTTCCGCTGCGGTATTCGCTAAGGAAGGAAGAATTGTCGATCATCGAAATGATATTTTTTCCGACCGATCCGGGACTAATCTTAAAGTAATGATAAATTTCCGGCGATTCAATCTGCTGATCTTTTTTATTCTCGTAAATATCTGCGAGCAGCGGGTTTTGAAAATCGGTCTTGTCGAATTGAGAAAATGTTAGCGATGAATTTTCTTTACCAACTGAAGCAGCCGGCGCCGGAATTTTTATTGCGCCGCAAAGTTTCTGAAAATTTTGAAGAGTGCTGGATGAACCGGGCATTATCACTACATTGCCGCCCGTTTCAATGTATTGCTGTAAAGCAGACCAGTCCGAATTTTTTCCCGAGCCGATAACAAATACCGCATCATAATTCTTCAAGTTGATCGAGGATGCTTGCTGTAATCCGTATTCGCTTATCGTTATTTTATTGGCGGGGTCTTGAACGGCCAGCTTGATAAATTTATCATCGTCACGATTATCATAAAGTAACAGCAGTGAAATTTTTGCCGGTACGTACACGCTGAAAAATCTTTTGTTATCTTGAAGTATATCATCGTCTTCAAGGTCTGCGGTTACCTCCACCAAACCGGTATCGATGAGAGTTGTTTCGAAGGGGATATCTTTAACCTCGCCGGCAGAGAGCGTTAAACTTTGCTGTGCGCTTCTTTTTCCGTTTATGGAAAGAGAAACCACCGAACCGTTAACGGGTTGATCCGAATAATTTTTTACCTTTGCTGTAAAGCTTACGTTTTTATCTTTCTCAAAAATCTGATTGTTGGGAATAAGATCGTCTATTCCAACATTTACCGCGCGCCGTTCCGATACATCAATAAAGTATAACCTGACATTTTGGTTGAGCATGGTAGATATATTCGACAGCTCTTTGGATGAATTGAAGAGTCTTCCTTTTTGAAGATCGGTTAAAATGTATATCTCTTTGTTAAAATTTTTTGATTGATATAAAACCTGCGCCGCTCTTACCACGGCGTCGTTAATTGTTTCGCTGACGTAGGAAATTTGTGTGTCGTCAATGTTTTTCTTGAGAAGAGATAAATTTGTTGTGGGTTTACCTGTTTCTTTTGCAGCCGAAGCCAAAGGTATAAGAGTTATTTCGTCGCCTTGCTGAAAATTACTAAGCAGGTTTTTTGCTATCTGCTTGGCGTGGTTTAGATAAGATCCGTTCTCGGTTACAACCGACATGCTGAATGTGTTATCGATAATTATAACGGCGGATGTCTTTGCTGCTGACGAACCACCGAAGGTAAAGGTTTTGACAGTTGGTCTTGCGAATGCCATTACGAGTAAAATTATTATAGCCGTGCGCAAAAGCAAAAGCAGCCACTGCTTAAGTTTTATTTTTCTAATCTTGGTTTTCTGGAGCTCTTTTAGAAAGGTAAGCGTGCTGAATTCAATCTTCTTTAATTTTCTGAGATTAAGGAAATGCAAAGCAATTGGAATAGCGGTTGCAATTAGTCCGAATAATACTGCGGGATTTAGAAATGTCATCTTACGGTTACTTCTTTATAAATGTCGATCAATTTGTTTGTAAATATAGCGGTATCAAAGTTATCCAACACTCTTTTTCTGGAAGCCGTTCCAAATTCTTTTCTCTTTGCATGATCGATTATGAGCAATTCAATTTTTTCTTTCAACTCCGCAGCGTTTTGTTTTTCAAACATAAATGAAGTTACACCGTCGAGGGCAATATCCAGAACGCCGTCGGAGTTAGAGCATACCGAAGGTTTTTCCATACTCATTGCCTCGATGAGAGAAAGTCCAAATGCTTCCGCGTGGGAAGGGAAAACAAAAATATCCATTGCCGCAAGAATTTCAGGAATGTCGGTTCGGTACCCGGTAAAAATTATTTTGTCCGTTATACCAAATTGAACAGCAAGTGATTTAATTTCTTTGGCGTATTTATCCTCGCCCTTGCTCGGCTCTCCTATTATTATAAATTTTAAATTGCCGAATTTTTTGGTTAACTCCCTTGCCGCAAACAAAAATTCTTCATGGCCTTTGCCGGGACTGAAGCGCGCCGTCATTCCGATTAATAGCTCGTTCTCGTCAATTTTAAATTCATTCCGCACTTTATTCTTATTGTACTTTGCCGGATCAAATTTATTTGCGTCAATTCCGTTATGAAGAAGAATAATTTTTTCGTCTCTCAGCGGAGTTGTATCTACTAAATTTTTCTTAATTACACGGCTTATTGCCAAAGCTTTTGTAACACGGCCGTAAATAAATCTATGCAGAAAATCTTTCTTAACAATGAATGAGCCGACGTGCTTGCTGAGAAGTAAAGGGATGTTGAAATTTGCCAAACGTAACGCAGGGGTTATGAGCCAAAGGTCTTTTGAAGCTTCGGCATGAATCAAATCATATTTCCTTTCCCGAATTAGCCGGCTAAGTTTTAATACTGCACCCAGGCTCAATTGATTTCTATAATTAACTGTAAAGCCAGTCAGGTTTTGTTTTACCGCTTCCTCGTAAAGTCTGGAATTTGGAAGGCACAGCATTTCTACTTCAACTCCGGAAGCCGCAAGTAATTTTGCGGTTAGGAGCGAATACATTTCCATTCCGCCCCAGCTGCGGGAAAGACATGTGTGAAGAACTTTCATTAGTAAAGCTTTTTAATTTGTGCGTCGCGGAAATAATGTGTGAGAATCTCGTCGAAGCCGTATCCCATTTCTCCCATCACCGCAGCGCCGATTTGGCAAAGCCCTACGCCGTGTCCCCAGCCGGCGCCTTCCAAAATAAATTTTTGAGGAATTCCGTCAATGATATTTTCCTTTTTAACAATGAATGCCGAACTATATAAATGAGAAGGGGAAAGTGTTTTACGAATTTCAAGTTCTTTGCCGATTGTAACGGTGCGCCTTTCTCCGATTATTTTTAATTTGATAATACGGGCGGAGTTGCCGCGCTCAATTGGAATTAGGTCTTTTATTTGCCCGAAGTCGATTCCGCTCTTTGTTTTGATCAACTCGGATAATTCTTGTTGCGTATACTCAACTTTCCATCTAAAAAAATCTTTTGTTTCGAGATCAAAATCTACAAGCACTTGCGAAAGTATTTTTTTATTTGATGTGTTGCAGAAGGAGTGCGGATTTCCTTCGATCCATCTCTCGGCGCTTTTTTCATTCCGAAGATCGACCTCCGCGCCGTCGGGTTCAAATTTATAATCAACCATGGAAGAAAGATATTCGTGAACTTCCGGTTCCCAAACATTTTCAAAAGACTCTGTCATTCCGCCGCAGCATTTTGAATATCGCGTATCGCAAATTTCGTTTTTGTAGGTTAGAGTGAGTCCGCGCGTAGAAGCGACGGCGCTTGAAGCGTTTTCGTTTAGAATTTTTGTTACGCCCTGGTAACGCTGGCAGTGATCGTCCGCGCAAAAATCAAAATTCTTGTGATCATCCCTGTTGTACCAACGTATAATTTCGTTTTCGATAACGGATTCGGAAACAGCCGACTTTCCTATTTTTTCCATCTGCGCAAGAAGCCATCCCCGGGAAACAATCGCGTGCGATTTTAAAAGCTCAAACGAACTATTCGCGTTCATTTCCGATGAAATCACCGAGGTAAGATATTCTTCAAGCGGAAGAATATTGATTGCCGTTACGGCATCGTTTTCTACAATTAATTTTAACGAGCCGCGGAATCTTTGGTTTTCCTTTTTCTGCCAGTGGAATCCTTTACCGATAATTACATTCCGGATAAGTAATGATTCCGTTTCAATGTCGTCCGGAACAAAAATAAATTCTTCGGCTGTTACAATCTCGCTCGAATCCTGAAATAGCGCAATATTGTTGTCTTTCAGCCGGGCTTTAAATTTTCCGCTGAAGTGGCGGCCGTTGCTTTGATTTTTATAATCGCCGTACAGATCAAAGTGAATTTCCCTGTCGGAAAGTATTCCTATGGTTACAATCGGTTCGTTCATTTTGTTCGATTTATTTTTCCGGATACAATATAATCACGTTGTTGTTAATTCGTTAGGGAATTACTAATCCTACCGGAAGCCGATTCGGCTAAATCCAATCTTTAATTAATTCCTGATACTTAACCGGATTGAATTGCGTGTAACGATATTCGCCGAGGCCATTAAGCCGGTAAGGATCGCTCGAGAAAAAAGCGTCAAGTTCCTCCATCGATTTTGCACGAGCTACAAGTATTCCGCCGATTCTCGGAACTTGCGGGCCCGACATAAGAATGATTCCTTTGTCGTAACCTGTCTGAAGAAACTGCCTGTGGGCCGGTAAAATTTCTTCAATTTTTCCCAGAGGCGCCCTGTAAATTATCTCTATTATAAAATGATTCATAACTTGCCGGATATTTGTTGTAAATCGAACTTTAAATCTTCGTATTGATGTTCTTGATTGTAGACTTGCTAATTACGCTTAGTCTTACATCCTAATTAATTAAATAAAATCATTTAGTTCAAACAAAATGGATTATAGAGTTCTACTTTTTTATAAATACATAAATTTTCCGGATCCGGCAGGATTTCAAGCCGAACATTTAAAGTTCTGTTTAGAGAATGACATCAAAGGACGGGTTTGGATTGCATACGAGGGAATTAACGGAACAGTCTCCGGCACGGCAAAAAATATCGAAAGGTACAAAAGGGAAATTTGCCGCTACGCGGAATTCGAAGATATCTGGTTTAAGGAAGACCTCTTTAATGAACATGCCTTCAAGAAGATTCATGTTAGAATCAAAAAAGAAATTGTGACTGCCGATTTTGGCCGTGTCGATCTTAATAAAACCGGCAAGAGATTAAAGCCGGAAGAATTAAACGAATTTTATTCCGGCGGAAAAGATTTTATTATTATTGATGCGCGTAATGATTACGAAAGCGTTATTGGAAAATTCAAAAATGCAGTAACGCCCAAGATGGAAACATTCCGCGACTGGCCGAAAATAGTTAAAGAGCTTGCGGAGTATAAAAACAAAACGGTAGTAACTTATTGCACCGGCGGAATACGCTGCGAAAAAGCTTCGGCGCTCCTTGTCGAAAACGGTTTCAAAGATGTTTATCAAATGGACGGCGGAATTTGGAATTACATAACGCAATACCCGGACAAATACTGGGAAGGGAGCGTTTTTGTCTTTGACGAACGCCGCATTGTCACGCCGAATACAAACGAAGAAATTAAACATATCGGTAAATGTTATTACTGCGGGAGACCTACTTCGTATTATATCAACTGCCACAATCAGGATTGTGACAAATTATTATTAACCTGCCATGAGTGCAAAATAGAAAACGAATATTGCTGCTCCGATGAATGCAGGCATTCGTCGAATAAGAGAAAAATCTTTCATGGGTAAAAAGTTAACGGTAATTAACCGTTAAATTCTTGGTAAATTATTTTTGTCCCAGCACTTCAATCTCATAAACCAAGCTTGTATTCGGCGAAATTATAAACCGTTTCTTTCCTGGAATTTCTTTAGCATAAAATCCCGAAAGATCATACGCAAGTTTCGAGGGGACAATTACAGTTCTCTTCTCGCCCGGTTTCATATCCTTAAGTGTTTCGTCAATACCGGGGTTGATATGTGTTCTGCCTGACATATATTCAAAAGTCTCCGGCGTTTCTAAGACATTTGGAGTTCCGGTTGAGGTGCTGCAAAACTGTTTATCTGAGAGTAAAAATTTCCCTGTGTAGCTCACTTTAAATATTGTTCCTTCAGCGGGTTTGTTGCCCGTTCCTCCTTTTGTGATAATGTATTTCAATCCGCTTTCGGTTGTTTGAGCGCTCGGCCAGTTTTTAATTATTGTTCCGGCTTCATCTTTCAATCTTTTTTCTTCGGTGAGTTTTACTTTTGCTATTGCTTCGTCAACCATCTTTCTAAATGATTCTTCGGTTACTTTAAATTCGTTTGCTTTTTCGCCTATTCGAACGATGTTCACGCTCTTGATTGTATCACCTTGAACAATTTTATTGACCACGTCCATTCCATCGACAACCTGCCCGAACAAAGTATAATTACCGTCAAGATAAGAACGGTCCGCAAGCGTAATGTAAAATTGGCTTCCGTTAGTGTTTGGCCCGGCATTCGCCATTCCAAGCATTCCCGCTTTATTATGACTTAGGCCGGAGTAAATTTCATTTGGAAATTCATATCCCGGTCCTTCCATCGTATCTTTTCTGGCAGGCATTCCTGCTTGAATAACATGTCCCGGTACAACGCGGTGCCAGATTGTTCCGTTGAAATACGGGTTGCCTTGCGGGAAGGCAGAATTTTTTATTGTCCCTTCGGCGAGCCCAATAAAGTTCGCAACAGTCATTGGAACGTGTTCGTAATCTAAGTTAAGTGTAATTCTTCCTTTATTGGTATTTAAGTCGGCGTAAATACCATCGGGCAGAAAAGCCCCCTCGCGCGGAAGCATATGATCCATGTTTGCAATTCCGTTTGCGAGCAAAGCTATTATCAAGGTTGACTGCTGCTGAGCATCCGAAATTATTTGATCGTAAGTATCGAGCACTGTATGCCATGTTGTTCCGTATTTATGAGGCCCATTTGATCGCAGGTAGGGAGCGGGAACGCCTTCCATCATAAAAGAAAAACTATCTGTTCCGCCGCGGCCGGCTTTTCTAAAAGGAGCTCCCTCGGAAAATTTAAAAGGATATTTCAAGTCAAGACTTTCAATCGGTGCTGCAACGCTTTTCAAATCGTTATAAATTACTTTTGGAACAACCAACCCTGTGATGGGATTTGTCCCGAAATCTTTATTAAGCATCACGGAAATTTTAGAAAGCTTGTCTTTATTTTTTGCAACCCAAGATTTAGAACCAAGCAATCCGCGTTCTTCCCCGGCATAAAGCTGAATCATAATTGTACGTTTTGGTTTAGCGCCGGCTTGCATCAGCATATGTGCAGCTTCCATCATAGGCGCAACGCCGGAAGCGTCATCAACAGCGCCGGTAGCGCAATCATAAGAATCCAGGTGCGCGCCGAGAATTACATACTCGTCCGGAAATTCTGTGCCGGGGATTGTTCCGATAACATTATAATATTTTACCGGACCTGGTTTGAAAAAATTACGGATGTCGAATTGAAGTACTACATTCCTACCTTGAAGAGCCAGGTTTTTAATCTTTACAAATTGCGAATCGACAAGTTTAATATCGCAAAGAGTGGGAAGTCCGTCCCAGGATTTAACGCATCGCGAGTCGAGCAATCTGATTGGAGAAGGTGCGGGTTGAATTGTGCCGAGTGCGCCGGCAGCAGATAATTTTTTTGTTAATTCGGAAACAGAATCTTTATCGCGGGGCCAACCTGTATTTTCTCCGTCGATTAAAACCCATGCACCTTTGATTTTATTTTTCAGAGAGTCAAATTTAGCGTCCGTCGAGGGTATAATAACAACATGTCCGCGTTCCACTCCTTTGGTTCCGGCA
>DAIEQA010000014.1:0-18442 GCA_027348115.1 Ignavibacteriales bacterium | reverse complement strand
AAATCCGGCAAGCTGCTTTCTTAATATTGCAGATATTTCATCAGGTCTAATTTCCGCCATATTTTTTTCTCCCGTAGGATTCCCGAAATTTTCCGGGACTAAATTTTTCTTTAATTATTAGATATTGTTACTTCTTCCGATAACTTTTTACTTAGCAAAGCCAATTGATGCCTAACCGACGAATCATAAACCGTATCTTCGATTCTAACGACGACTCCGCCGATTAAATCCGGATTAACCATGTAATCCGCCGAGATTTTTTTATTTATCTTCTTGCTAAAATTGACGTCAATTTTTTTCTTAGTCTCGTCGTTCAATTCGCCGGCAGAGTAAACGGTGGCTTTAACAACGCCGTTCTTTTTATTAACAAGCGTATTAAATTCTTTGAAGATATCCGTTAGTAAATCTTCTCTGTTTTTTTCAAGAACAAAATTTAAGAAGCTGAGTGCGTCGCCGCTTATTCTCTTTTCGAAAATATTATACAATACATTTTTTTTGTCGGCAGGTTTTACAACCGGGCTTTTCAGTACAGCTCTTAACTCTCTCGATGAATTCAAAGTATTGTAGATTAAATCCGCATCTTCCGAGATGGTTTTGAAAATATTTTTTTCCTCGGCAAGCTGCATCAGAGAATTTGCGTATCGATATGAAATCCGGTAAATACTCATCCTAGTTTTTCGAAAGCTCGTCTAGATATTTGTTAATCAGTTTCATTTGTTTTTCTTTATCAAGGTTCTCTCTCAGAATTTTTTCGGCGGCAGTAACGGCAATATCGGCAACTTGTTCTTTAAGCTTGTTGAATGCCTCGGCGTTTTTTCTCTGAATTTCGTTTGCAGCATCTTCTATCATTCTCTTTGCATTAACTTTACTTTCATCGAGTAGTTGCGATTTTAACTTCTCGGCATATTCCCTGCCCTGATCAATAATTTTCTGGGCTTCCTCTTCAGCTTTAAGAAGATTGGCCTTATTATCCGCAACAAGTTTTTCGGCTTCCTTCTGAGCTTTCTCCGCTTTATCTAGAGAATCCTTTATAAAATTTTCTCTTTCACTTAGAGAATGAATGATCGGCTTCCAGGCAAATTTGGCAAGGATAAAAAGAAGAGCCAAAAATGTAACCACAGTCCATAAGATTAAACCGGGATTCACATCGAGCGGACTTCCGCCGCCCTCTCCACCGCCGGAGAATACAAGCAATAATAAATTACCTACAACCGCCATTTTAGTTTCCTATTAAAAGAGATTGTAAAAATTTTACTTAAGAGCTAAAAGAATACAAATAACCAAAGCAAAAAGAGAAATACCTTCGATAAGAGCAGCGGCAATAATCATCGATGTTCTGATATCTCCCGCAGCTTCCGGCTGACGACCGCTTGCATCCATTGACGAGCTCGCTAATTTACCAATACCAAAAGCGCCGCCGATAACTGTTAAACCGGCTCCAAAACCAGCTGCCAAATATGCGAATTCCATTGAATCCTCCTGTAATTATCTTTTATTAATTAATGTTCTTGATGAACCGCCATCCCGATAAACAACGATGACAGCATTGTAAAAATATACGCCTGTAATAATGCAACTAAAATTTCAAGTAAAAATATAAACAACGCAAATGATACCGAAACCGGTACAACTACATATGTATGAAGTATGAAAATTAGTCCCAACAAAGCCAGAATAACCACGTGACCTGCAGTCATGTTAGCAAAAAGACGAACGGCTAAAGCAAACGGTTTGGTAAACAATCCGAGAATTTCGACAACAATCATGATCGGCAAAAGCCACATCGGTATGCCGTGGGGTACAAGTCCTTTGAAATACCCGAACACACCGTTTTTCATCATACCGCCTATTTGGATTACAAAGAACGATATTGTTGCAAGCGTAGCCGTAACTGAAATATTGCTCGTAGCTGTTGCGCCGTAAGGCAGCAAGCCAAGAAAATTACACGTAAGTATGAAAAAGAAAACCGTGAGCAAATACGGTAAAAACCTTTCAAACCCTTTACCTATTGTTGGCTTTGCAATTTCATCGCGAACAAAAACAATCAACACTTCGCTGAGATTTGTAACACCGCGGGGCACAAGAGATTTTTTATATGACTTAGCCACGTACAGCAATGTTATCACCAAAACAACAAACGCTATCCACATAAAAACAACGTGCTTGGTAATTGAAATATCCATTCCAAACAAATGAATTTCTGGAAGGTGAATTTCGCCAAACGGAGCCAGGTCAATTGTTCTCGCATCAAGAATATGATGCATAATCCAGCTGGTATCCTGCTTCTTGGCGGCTTCCGCTACTGTTTTAACCGTATCTGCTGCTAAACTCGGATTATAAATCCACATGTATTTTCGAATTATCTAGTTTTCCGGCTTTCTAAACCGCTTTGAACTATTAAAATTTCATAAACTAAGAGAAAAACATACAAAATAAAGAATGCAAATATAAACCCAACAATGTCAACTTTCAAGAATTTTATACTTATTAAGACAGTAATAATCATCAAAAAAAGACGAATAAGCAGGCTTCCAAGCGTATATATGATGAAAATTTTTACAGGTTTTTGGTGTGAAAAGTAATACGAGATTACGAACACAATAAAATTTACATAGACTATTCCCGCCGCAACTAAGACTGAATAGTTATATCTCGTGGAAAATAGACCTAAATGACTAAGAAACAGATAGGCAAAAACTGCAAACAGCGAAATTAGGATTGCGCTCCTAATTTTATTTTTCAATTTTTTTCTTTTTGTTTAGTTGCAAAACGGTTTTAATAAAATTATATATTCCGGCAAAACCGCCGAGAATAGAAAATATTATAATGAATAACGGCTCTGTATTGAACTTGCCGTCCAACCAGCGCCCAGCGAAAAACATCAAAATAATTGTTGCAGCCAGCTGGGTGCCTAAACCAAGATACGGTCCAATATCCCTGTAAGTTTCGGATAGCTTTCCGGCTGGTTTTTTTTCGATGTCCATTATTCTTTTTGAGTAGGTATGTGCGAAGCGCTATTCATCCTGCTTGTTCCCTCAAAGAAAGCGCCTTCTTCAATTACTAAAAATTTAGTAATTAAATCTCCCTTAAGCACAGATTTGTTTTCGAGCTTAAGTTTTTCTTCGGCTGTAATTTTTCCTACGACCTTTCCGCTCATGGTTATATTTTTGGCTTTCACATCGCCGTTAAGCTGGCTCTGATCGCCAATTGTAAGATTTCCATCAACAATAATATTTCCAACAACGGTTCCGTCAATTCTGACATTTCCGTTGCTCGTTAAATTACCATCAATTTTAACGCCGCTGCTTATAATGCTTACATCTTCGGAAAGCGAATCTTTTTTTACAGCCATTATATTTTCTCCTACTTTAAAATAATTTTTTGTGGATCTATAGGTTTACCGTTCTGCCAAACCTCAAAATGAAGATGCGGCCCGCTGGTATTCTTACCGGTATTGCCGCTCAAAGCTATTAAATCTCCCTGGTCAACATAGTCGCGGACTTTTTTAAGCAGCGTCGAACAGTGCTCATAAAGTGTAACAAATCCTTCATCATGTTGAATAATTATCATGTAGCCGTTATTGAAAGTATAGTCGGCAAAAGTAACTAATCCTCCGGCGGCGGCATAAACAGGGGAACCGGACTTTAGTCCGTAATCTACTCCCATGTGTCCAGCGGACGGATTGAAACCTTGGGTTATTATTCCGTCACACGGACCCACCAAGATAACGGATGAAGTACCGCCGGAAGACAAAAAATATTTAATTAAAAAATCTTGAAAGACGGAAAAGATATTTCCGCCGATTTGAATTTTCTTATAGATCGGTTTTCTAAGAGTATCATAGATTGCATCGTTGGATTTCGCAGAATCTTTTTGGGCAAGTTTGATTGCATATTTTATTTTTTCATTAGCCGAGGCAAGTTCTTGCAGTTGTTCGGTTAAAGAGATAACCCTGCTTTGCAGTTGCTGTATTTTTTCCGTCTGAGCTTTCAGTTCGCTGTTGTTAATAACCACAAGCACGTCTTTTAAGGGCGTCACGGAAATAATAATTAGAAGCACAAGCCACGCAAAAATTGTGTAAAGAGAAAGGTATGCAGTAAGTCTAATAGCCGAAATTTTATACCTCTTCGTCGTCTCGATCGGCAGGTTCGGGGTTACATGGAAAGAAGCATTTTTAATATTATGAAAATTAAACCACTTCATTTAACTCTCTCTTAGGCGCATCAAATATATGAATTTACCTGCTTTTTTTCTTAAGGGGTAATCATCTGCACTACTTTATCTATCACAAGGCGGGGAGATAATTTGAAAGCGCAGTCGAATGACTTGATGGGGCAACTATCGTAACCGTGGATTCCGCATGGTTTGCAATCGAGTTCATCATACGATATTACCTGGCTTCTTTTGTTGTACGGGTAAAATCCAAACGACGCTACCGTAGAGCAGTAAATTGTAAGCACTGGAACATCCGCCGCCATTGCCATATGAGTGGGAGCGCTGTCGTTAGAGATCAACAAGTCGACACTTTTCAGAAGTTCAATTGATTCAACTATAGTTAACTTGCCGGCAAAAGATTTTACAGATGATTTAAAATTGCTTTCTATTTCCGAACAGAGAGATTCATCTTCTTTCCCTCCCAAAATCATTACCTCATAATTTTGCATAAGAAGAAACTTTATTATTTCTACAAAGTATTCTTGGGGGTACCTTTTTGTATTCCACACGGAACCGGGCGCTACGGCAATTAATTTTTTATGCGTAAACTCTCGTAAGATTCTTTGAATTTTTTCTTTAACTATTTCTGTCGTGCTTAACACAGGTCGTATGCGCCATTCGTCATTTTCAATTGAAGAGCCGATTAAATAAAGATTGCGCGCCACTTCATGTATATTCTTAAAATATTTTTTTCTTACATCATAAAGGAAACTCAAACCGGCATTATCGAATCCGACCGTTTTTTTTGCGCTTGAGAAGAAGGATAAAACGGTTGAGCGCGGCGACCTGTGCGGCGAATATACTCGTGCGTACTTTTCTCCTCGAATGCGTTTTGCCAGTTTAAAAAATTCGGTCCAGGATTTCTGCCTCCCTTTTTTATCGTAAACAACAATTGCGTCTACAGCGGGTGAATTTTCAAATATTTCTTTGGTGGATGGAATACAAAGCACGGTGATATGTGAGCGCGGAAATTTTTCCTTTAATTTTTGAACCATGGGCAATGTAAGAATTGCATCGCCCAGGAAAGCTGTTTGTATGACCAGTATTTTTTCGCTAACTAATACTTCCAAATTTTATGCATCCAAAAATATTGTTCGGGGTAAAGCTTAACATATTTTTCGAGAAGTTGAATATACCGACGCTGAAGCTCAACCGCTTGTTCATCCTTATCTTGCGGCAAGCCCTCAAGGTCGAGTGTTTCAAGCTGCATTTTGTAATTATTATCGCGCTGCCTTAAACAAAATCCCACCACTACCGAAGATTTTGTTTTCAGGATAATTGCCGCAGTTCCCAAATGATAAGCCGTTGGAATTCCAAGAAACGAAATTCTTGGACTTTCAACGGGCCCTCTCTGATCGCCTGCAACAACTACAATCTCGTTATTTTTAATAGCTTCGATAAGATGGCGGACTGAAACGCCAAGATAGATTACCTTATTGCCGAACGATTCCCTTGCGGAAGTAAGCCATTCAGTCACATAAGGATTTCTTTGCGGCTGGGCAAGTACATGAAACGGGCGGCCGCATTTAACGCTCCACGACATTGCGCTCAATTCCCAATTACCAAAATGAGCGGAAAGAAAAACAAAACTTTTTTTATCTGCCAATAATTTTTTTGCGCTCTCCGTTTCGCATACCTCAAGAATAGAAGCTATCTCCTCGACCGAAGAAGAAGGAAAATACATGAACTCGAAAAAAGTGATTGCTATACTTTGATAATTACGTAAAGCAATTTCTTTTATCTCTTTCCGATTTTTTTGCGGGAACGCGTTTGTTAGATTGTTGAGCACCACCTGTTTTCTTAGGGGTATGAAACAGTAAATAATTGTACCCGCTGCTTTTCCCAATTTTCGCGTTTTCTTAAGCCCCAATGTTTTAAAGAGCTTTGTAAAAGACGCAAAGAAAAAATATTCGAGTTTATTTTTATCTATCATCAAATATTAATGAGTAGCTAATCTATCTTTCCAATTCTCATCATTTACTTCTCCGCGCTTTGTCGAATGGAGCAGAATATAATTTCCAAAGCCGGTAAGGTCGCCAAATATAAAAGATACTCCTCCTTCAATCTGGTTATAGTACCATACTTCATAAGGTTTCAGTTCCGATTCGTTTGGATAATTATCTTTCTGGTCGGGTTCGCCGTATACAAGCAATACTCTGCCTCTGTCTGAGAGGTAACCAGGTTTTTGACCTACGGAGAAATGTTCGTTGGCATATTCAACTCTTTTCATGTAGTCTTCTTTAAATTCATTTCTCTCAGTCGAAGGATCCGTATTTCTCCCTTTCCAGAAGTTATAGAGAAAGGTTCTTTTTGCCGAAAGTGAGTCGAGAGTTTTGTATTGTTTTATTTCGTTGTTGGTTGCAATGTATTTAACCTCGGAAAACATATTATCGCATTCTTCGTTACTCATAAGTTGAAACTCGCTTGTAAATACTCCAGCATTTAATTTTTTTGCCGTAGTAGAGTCTTTGACATCCGGATTATAAAGATAAAATCTTTTTGTTGTGACAAATGCTTCTTTTGAATTAGGATCTACAAGGGTAAAAACTAATTTGTAAGAATCAGTTGGAAGCTTTGATAGATTTATAATTCCGTATTCCACAACTGCATTTGGATTTTGCTTTATATCCTTTGCATTCCTATATACCTGTGCACCTGCACTGTTATATAGTATTTTCTGAAGATTAAAGGTCTGAGCAGCATCTTGTAGTTTTAATCCATACAATTCCGCATAGTAAAAAAGTACAGGAGAAAGATGGGAATAAACCATCGAAGGATTTGGAATTACCTCGAGCGTGTTTTTATAAAATATCGATTTCTCGTCGGCCTCGTCCTTCTTTATATTGGAGGCCAATTCAATATCGCTCATAGAAAATTTATTCCCCTTAAACGGCTGAATGGTAACCATCTCGGAAATTGTTCGGTTGACCGAAGGATTTTGAGAATCGTATGCCTTAACATTTAAAGAATATTTCCCTTTAGGTACGACCATACCGAATGCACCGGTTAAAGTTTTGTGCGTGCTGTCGTTTACTGTAAGAGAACCTTTTATTTTCCAATCTTTGTTAACAAAAAAAGAATCGGTAGCGGTATTCTTTAGTTCAAAATGTACAATTGCCTCAATCTCAACTCCGTTAGAGACAGGAGTTGTTTTCATGTTTTGCGGGCTAAGTTCGTAGTAAAATTCCAGGTACACCGCAGACGTATCGTAATTAAACCGCGCATAGTCAAGTTCAAAACCTAAATCCTTTTGAGCGAACAACATATTCGAAAAAAAGATTGAGCAGACGGCAAAAAGTATTAATCTCTTCATAAAAGAATCCTTATTTAACACATTCAATTTAATTCGGCACACTATTTAAAGAATAGAAAGCTTTTAATCAATACAGTAAAATTTTTGGGCAGAATAAAATTAATTTGGGTTTTTAAAATAAAAAACTCGAGCCTTCACACGGAAGACTCGAGTTTGAATCATTTTAGGAATGGACTTAGAACCCTAATGTTACAGTGAATACATGATTTGCATCGAAGTATTTAACATCTCTGTAAGCATAGTCTAATTTAAAGTCTAAACCACCGAGATTATAGTTAATACCAAAACCGGCAGTCATACCGTAGATATTTGCGTCCGAAGTAATATCGGGCATAATATCATAACCGGCCCTAAGGAATAATAATTTATTATAGCCGTATTCCAAGCCAAGTTTGTATTCGTCGCCGTAGAAGTTGCTATTCTGAAATACCGCGTTGAGCATAACCTGATTATCTGCATTTAGGTTGTATTGATAACCAAGGCCTAATTCCAATGTTGACGGTAATTCAAAACCGGCAGCGTCGATTTTATAATACTGTGGAGGTCTTAAAAGATCGCCTGCGTTTGCAAGAATATTCAATCCGGATCCGTCAAATTTCATTTGAGGACCTAGGTTTTTCAATACAACTGCAAAGCTGAGACCGTCTACGTTTCCAAGATTTTTGTATGATATACCAACGTCGAAAGCAACTCCGGTTGCCGAAACTAAATCGATTCTTTCGGAAACAAGTTTTGCCGTAAGACCAACCGCAATACGATCACTCAAAAGTCTGGAATATGTTAGACCTAAAGTAACAAAGGATGGAGTATAGGTTTGACCGGTTCCATCAGGATGATCAACCGTTGTTACGTCGATTGCACCGATATTAAGGGATTTCAAGCTCACAGCAATAGCGCCGAAACCTTCGATGTTTGTCGATATAGCTCCGTATTCAACGTTAATATCTGCAATGTAATTCATATGTGAAAACAATACGTTGGTAGTACTTTCACCTCTCGCAAGATTTGCGGGATTCCAGTATAAAGCTTCAACTCCGGTAGCACCTGTAAGTGTAGAACCGGACATTGCAACGCCTCGCGCACCTACCGGTATAAGAAGCTCCGTGGCACCGGCGGTACCATTTCTGCTTCCACCACTAGCAAAAATGCTGCTGGAGGCGAAGAGCGCTAGCATTAGGAAGTAACTAATTAATTTTATTTTATTCATTTTCTGTCTCCTTCAATTTTTTAGAATCTATCCAGAACTTGTTGCTCTTGTATAATAGCAACCTTCAGGATTTTTGTTGTTCCCAAATCTGGCATATCTATGTAAACGATGTACAGACCGCTAGCAACCGGTAACTGATTTTCGTTTGCAAGATCCCATCTAAAGAATTGATCAGTTGTATTCTTCTCGAGTTTTCTTACCTGCTGACCTGCCAAGTTAAAGATTCTAATTGTAGCTTTAGCCGGTAAATGGCTGAAGGTTACGAATCTTTGGTACTTGTTAAGTTCTTGCGGGTTTACACCGTAGTAAGGATTCGGGAATACATTGATTTCTTGAACATCTGTCTTAGCCAAATTCGGATCTGTTGTAACTGAAGGAGCCGTGAATTTGTAAACATCGTTCGTTGTAATTGGTTTTGTATAATTAAGTCTTATAACTGTTCCTGCCGGTGGCAAACCTTTTTCAGAATAATCTCCAATTGCAAATCTTCCGATCGGGTATACAAATCCGCCGTGAAAATCGGCATTATAATCGCCTGCTGCTGGATCGGTATCAAACGCATAATTGTATTGTGCGCCAGCACCGCCGGATTGAATACATGTATTTTCGAATTGCTTGTATCCTTTGTCTCCGAATGTTTTATCTTTTGGATCCATCCAGTATACCCAGTCAGACATTTTATATACAAAATATGCGTCGGTTCCAGTATCCCATCCGAATGTATCCGATGTAGAAACGTTTTCGACAATAAGAGGAATCATTCTATAATCATCTTTCGGATCATCAGGTGTACCTACGCCAATACACCAGAGTTCAAAAGGAACTTTACAGATTTTATCATCAGTAAATGCATAAACACCGTACGCATCTTTATCTGTGAATCTGAATTCGAAATCGCGCGGTGATGCATATGAAACGTAACGATATAATCTATCTATTGTACCGCTACCACCACCGGCAGTAACATAGTACCTGATAGGTTGGGATGAATTTAAACTATGCCAAACTTTATTACCTTTATAAGGTGCGCCGGCGGCATCATATTTACTGGAAGGAAGTACTGTTCCGCCATAAGCAACTTCAACCATACCGTCGCCTTCGCCGGGACCTTTAATCTGCGGAGGTGCATCCTGAACTCCAACCTGAACACCATCTACAATTGGGAATGCGTCGTCGGCGGCAAAGTGAGTTTGGTTTGAAAGAACAGTAGTAGAACCTTTTGCTAAATTCCAAACGGTTTTGCCGTTCTGGGTTCCGAAGGTTACAGTATAAGAGGCACCGCCAACCTTAGAAGGATCAACAACCATAGGAGTAACAATACCATCGCTGTTTCCGGTTGAATGCGTAACCGATAAAGTTTGATTAATGGTTGCGCCATAGCGGGTTCCCGGATCTGGAGCGTGAGGAACAACTGTAAATGTAGCCATCTGGTTTTCAAGAACATGGGGAACTACGTTAGGATCCGGATTATATGCATACGAGGTAACGGCAAAGATGTACCGAGTACCGTTTCTTAAAATAGTGTTGCCTTTAAATGCATCTAAAGTCACATCCAACACTCTCTTAATTCCAGTATCGTTACCGAATGCAACAACTTTATCTGTAACAACGCCGCCAACCGGATCAAACGCTTTATCAAGAATTTTACCAACGCCATCGTTTAGATCGTATGTAGCTAAACGAATTGGTGAAGCCTGACCGGTTGGATCAATTTGATAAACGTTATATCCCTGGAAGGAATATCCGCCTTTGGAATATGATTCGGTATTGTTAACAGCTGTTGGATCACTTCCCCAAGAAATAACTACTTCCTGATCAAAACCGGTTGCTGTAACTGCAGGAGCCGGAGGAGGTGTTGGAACGTTGAAGAAGTTATCATAAGCTGTTTGAGCTTGACCATCATAGAACTTTAACAATTGGATAGCGCCCAATCTATCTACACCGGGTGTAGCACCGGCGCACATTTCGCTAACAACTACTTCCTGTGTATCTCCGTATGCCATTTCGAATGGACCGGAGGTCATGCCGCCACGTCTGTCTCCCGGCGGGTGTAATTGACCGTCAATCCAACCTGTATGTGTAACGGGATCGCCGGCTAATGGAAATTTTGTAACAGCACCTGTATTAGGATCTGTAAATGGTTGACCTGTAGTAGAGACTAATCCCTGGAATAACTTTTTAAACTCAAGAACACCAGTGGTATAGTTACCACGGCCTGGATCAGCATAAACCGGATCCGGGTTAATAAAGAAGTAGAATCCGGTCATAGGTAAATTCTTGTAGCCATATTTGTATTTACCTTTGAAGATTGCTCGATCGTTTGCATTTCCCGTAGGAATTGCCGGACCCTGGAAAAAGTCGAAACCGGTAGCTGGTGGAGGAAGAGGACTGTAAACAAGATCAACCGCCTTACCGTTATAGAAGTACATCATACTTAGTGTAGTATCGCAGCCAACAAAGTCGTCGCCTGCATCGCCAAGATCAACATCCGACCACATACTTACGTACATATTTGTGAACGGACTATGGTTTTGATTCTTATTAATAAGAGTATATTTTCTAAAGAACATATTTCCAAGAGCACCGGTAGATTTATATCCCCAGATAGTAGCTTGTTCTTCAATACCCATTGGTAAACCGCCGTACATACCGTTAACTGTAGCAGGGTCTAAATCGTTGGCAACAAACCAAATTGTTTGATCTGCGCCCGGAACACCCGGTATATCAACTGCCGGATCGTACTTTCCGTTACCGTTAACATCTTCATACGGCGCGCCCTGATCGGCCGGCCATTGCTGCCAGTCTAAATCGTACTGTGCATATACTTGAGCGGCAGTTCCTTCACCGTCAGCAACTTCGGAACTGAAATCCGCATGAGGATCTTTATAATCTCTTCTAACTCTGTAAATACGTACATCGGCATTACTCGGATTTTCAGCAGTACCGTCGGGTAGAATACGTCCCGGTAGAGTACCTTGGAAATATGTAGAACCGCCAACTTGAAAAGCGCCGTCAACTTCACCGCCCCAGAGAAAACCGGATTGGAAAGCAGCGTTACGTCCACTACCCTTCGGGTAAATCAAACCGGCATTGCCGTTTTGGTTAATATCGGAAGAACCGGTATTCTGGAACCACGTAGACAAGTTGTTTATATTAAAATGGGTCCAGGATGGACTTCCACTTGTGCTGGCGGGAGCTTTTCTATCGCCACCTCCCTTAGCATACACTAACGCGGAGAAGCCGATCAGCAGTAGTGCCACGCTAAGATACTTGATTAACTTTTTATTCATTTTTTACTCCTGTTATTTTTTTCAAAACTTGAAATTTTAGTATTCCAACCTGAATCCTAAACGTATCTGTCTTGGCGGACCGTAAAGGGAACTGGCCGTAACCGCAGTACCGTTACCACCGTTAGCGCCGCCAGCGTATGCACCGGCATAATCAATATTAAGAGCTTTATAGAAGTCTACATATTGTTGGCCGTAGGTATTTACCAATTGAGCCTGGAGTTCCGGATTGCTTATGTATCCATCGTCTTCGGCAGAACCGGTTCTTAAGAATACGTTTTGGGTGTTCTTTGTATCGAACAGGTTGATAACAAATACGTAAATATTAAGAGCAAGCTTATCCATCAAGTGGATGGTTTTGTCAACTCTTAAATCTACCTGGAAATTAGCAGGAGTTGTTGATGTATTCAATGCTTCAAGCGGCGATCTTAAACGCGGATCGGATTCGGCATTGCTTGCATCACCCTTACCTAATGTGTATGGATGTCCCGAGTTAAATGATGCAGTTGCTGAAACACCGAATTCATGAAGAATAGAAGGTCCGTCGTTCTCTCCAAATCTATAATCAACACTTATGTTGCCCTTTAAAGCTTCGTTATAACTTAAGAGGTTAACATACTTCGGATAGAATATTGTAACACCATCGAGAGGCGCGCCAACAACACCGGAGTTGGAATACGGATCGGAACCTGTACCGCGTGCATCCTGAAATGAAAGAGAAGCATTAAGAGAAACTCTTTCATAACGACGCATATTCAATGCAAGTTCAAAACCTTTTGTCGTAGCGTAGTCACCGTTTTGGAGGATGTTATAATTTCCGTATGGAGACGTAGAATTTACTGCTTGAGAATAGAATTGAATTTCATCACTTATATCTCTGTAATATCCTGTAATATCGAGAGACATAAAATCTGTCAACTGTTGGGTGAAACCTAATTCATATTGTGTTGTTCTGGTTGGACGGGCATTCAAAGCAACAGGTTGTGTAATATAGTTACCCGGTCTAACTTCCCAACCCAATCTCCAGTAACCTCTGTAAGCTGTGCTTAACTGCGGCTGCTGAACAAATTTTCCGTACTGCGCATGGAATACAGTCTTATCTGTTACAGGGAATGAGAAACCAAGACGGGGGCTAACGGCGCTGAATGAAGCAACCTTTACCCAGCCAGCCGGAATAACTTCACCTGTTGCATAGTTAACAGAAAGTTCGGGAGCTGCCGGATCTTTCCATGTATAATTATCAATATCGATGTAATCATATCTTAAACCTGCATTGATTATAAGATCTTCATACTCGATTCTGTCTTGAATGTAAGCTGCAGCGAAAACCGGTTTGTGAGCGGCGCTCATTCCGTCGTCACTTTGATTGCCGAAAATATCATAACCGTAGTTGTTAACAGCATTCTTTATTAGGTATGATCTTTTATAAGCATCCAAGTCAGCTTGAGAAGCATTAGGATTGGCTTTCTGCCAATTATATATGTTTAATGCAATATTTTGAGTATTAACACCGCTCCAGTTTCTCAAAGTGTACTGAGTATACTCGCCGCCTACTTTGAATGAATGTGCTTTTCCTACCAGGAAGTTTAAAGCACCGCTGAAGTTAATGTTATGTCTATTAAATTGGGAAAATGAAGTACCTATCGAACCATTTCTAGCAAATGTGAATCCCATTATGTTTGCAGCAGACGGAACAACATAACGTGTTGATGCGCGGTCTGTAACACTTGACAAATCGAATGGACCTCTTGGAATTGTCCAGCCGGTAGCAGCGCTTGCAACGCTATCGCCGTATGCCCAGAAATTATCGCCTAAACCAGGCATATAGTTTTTATTTGTTTGTAAGTAATAACCGCCGGTTAATTCATAGTACATAGTTGGACTTAAAACATGAGTAATCTTTAGCGTAAACGCGCCGTTGGTTTGATCGTTACGACCATGACGGGTTTGCATGATGTTGGTAATACCGCCGTTTAAATCTTGATTGAATGCCGTATATGTTCCGGATAATCTTATCAAAATCGGTTTGAAATCAAAATTCATAGTAGCAGTATAATTGTATGATTGACTCTGAACGCCCTGTAGCGGACCCGCGGGGTAAACCAGATTTACGGTATCTCTTGAGTTTGGATCGCCGACTAAACCAAGATTAGCACCCGGCCATGGATAAGGATTATTATCTAAATTATAGATGTAATCAAAGTTTGCGAAGAACTTAACCTTATCGCTTAAAAGAGGACCGCTTAATACAGCGCTGGTTTCATTATAACCCCATGTATAAGCGCCGAGACGTTTTTTGCCGTCGAAAGCATCTTTACCGCTTCTGAATGAGAAGTTATCTGTAATTACTTCTAAGCTTGCTTTTAGTTCCGGTCCACCGCTTCTTAATTGAGTACGAATAATACCGGCATTAGCTCCGCCGTATTCCGCCGTATAACCACCGGCTTGAACTTGAATTTCTTCAACTGCATCTTGAGATAAACTTACTGCACGACCACCCGCAATTGGGTTGGTTACGTTAACACCTTCCAAATAATATCCAACTTCATCCTGGCGACCGCCGCGGATGTATACGTTACCGCTTTGTACAACAACACCGGCAGTTAAACCGATAATGTTTGTAACGCCGCGAACAGGCAAAGATTGAATATCATCGCTCGATGTAATTCTTACTGCATTAGTATTATCTTTTTGAATAATAGGTTTTTGAGCTACAATTTCTACAGTGCCGACTTGAATATCTTCACTTGGTAATTGTATAGATACATAAGCCGTTAGGTCGGCATTAACTCTTACATTAGATAATGTAATCGACTTATAACCTACATAGGAAGCTTTTAAAGTATAAGTTCCGGCTTCCAGGTTTTGTATGAGAAATTCACCGTTTGCATCCGTATTAGCACCAAATGTAGAACCAACAACTGTTACATTGGCACCAATCAATGCCTCTCCCGTTTGCAAATCGACTACTTTTCCCTTAATTCTACCTCTTGTGCCTGCATTAAGAAAGACAGGACAGAGGGCTAGAATTAACAAAAAGTAAAAAATCTTTCGATGCATATTTTACTCCTTATTTGTTGATTAAATTAAGAAAGGGTTTTCGAAATGATAATACTCTAAAACAATTTTCAATAACAGCCTCCTATTTTAGAAGTGTTCTTTATTAAATTATTTAAAACTTCCGCAAATGATGGTTCCAAATAAATACCCTCTACTTAACGGAACCATCCACCTCGTACTACAGTCTAAAGAATCAAAAAAACAAGCGTAATATTTACAATAAAAACAATATTACGTTATCCAAAAGTGATGCTTACTGAAAGTTTTGCTTTTTGCCCAAAAACGCAGTGAGGCCTTTTATTTTTAATCGAATTTAACACTGTGTAATAACTTTGTCAAGGTTTTCTTATCGCATTTAATTTTGCAAAATAATTCAAGTTTGATGATAAAAACTTGTTTTATATTCCAAAAAAATTATTAACTTCTTCTAAAATCAGGATCAATTAATAATTGATCCTGCAATCAAAATTTAACGCCGTCTTCATTATAAATTGAAATGCCGCCTTTATATGTTGAAAACCATTTATTGTTTTTGTTATCTACATAAATAGAAAAAATCATATTGTCTTTTAATTCGGAATTGGATTTATTAAATAAGATCCAACGATCGTTCTCTCTATGTACAACACCGAGAATAAACGAGCCCGCCCAAATTGTATTTTTCTTATCTGCTGTTACAGAATAAAATCCGCGGAACGGCAAATCTGAATTTTTATCGTTAAAGAAATTAAAATTTTTCCCGTCGTAAATAACAATGCTTCCAAATTTATAGCACAATAAAACTTCGTCATTCAGATAAGGAGAAATCCAATAGACCGCATCTTCATCCGTATTAATATTCATTTCTTTTTCAGTTTTCCAAACTCCGTTTTTGATAAAGATCATATGATCGGCAGTGGCAATAATTTTATCGTCATTCTTATAAATAAATATTGCCGTCACCTTGTTGTTCGGAAGAATTGAATTTGTTTTATTGTACACAGTCCATTTTTTATGATCAAAAACTGCAAGTCCCTCAGTATAGGTGCCAATCCAAACATTGGATTTATTATCGATTGCTATGCTGTAAATCCAGTTGTTGGGAAGTTCTGAATTTGCGGTGTTATAAATTTTCCATTTGTTTCTGCAGTTAAATTCCGCAACGCCTCCTCCAAAAGTGCCAATCCATAAATTACCTTTTTGGTCAAAGCGCATGCAGTAGATGCTGTTGTGAGGCAACTTGGAATTCTTGGTATTAAACACCGTCCATTTCTTACCGTCGTATTTCACAAGCCCGTCGTCCCAGGTAGCTATCCAATAATTTCCGTGCTTGTCTTGAAGCACTGTTCTAATTTCATTAGAAGGGAGACCGCTGTTTTCTTTGTTGAAAAATTTCCATTTAACCGGCTGCGCAGCTAAAACGAATGTCCAGCCGGAAATAAACATAAAGAGGAAAAGAAAACGACGCATGTATGAATTCACAATACTCCGGTTAAACAAGTTTGTTTAATTTTTCCACAAACATTGATTTTGGAACCGCACCTATAATGGTTTCTTTAACCTGTCCGCCTTTCAAAAATAAAACGGTTGGAATACTTCTTACCCCGTATTTTATTGCCGTCTGCTGATTATCGTCAACATCTAGTTTGCCTACTTTTATTTTACCCTCGTACTCGCCGGATAATTCTTCTATGATTGGCGCGATCATTCTGCATGGCCCGCACCACGCAGCCCAAAAATCCACAACGACAGGAAGATCGGACTTAATAACTTCCGCATCAAAATTTGCGTCTGTAAATGTTACTGGTTTCATTTTCTATAAACTCCTTCCGTTTTGTAATTTTAAACCGCACCATTTTTCTTTAAAACTTCGCGTGCTATAATTCCTTTTTGAATTTCGTTGGTGCCTTCAAAAATTCTATTAATCCTGGAATCGCGGTAAAATCTTTCGATAGGCAATTCTCGGGAGTAGCCCATTCCTCCGTGAATTTGAACCGCGTAATCCGCAATCTTATCCAGCGATTCCGAACAGAACAATTTTACAATTGCCGATTGACGCGATATATCTTTTTTCAAATCATAATCTGTTGCTGTTCTATAAACCATAGATTCCATCGCATACACAAGCGACGACATTTCCGCCAGCATAAATTGTATTGCCTGAAAACTTGAAATAGTTTGATCAAATTGTTTTCTCTGTTTAGCGTAACGAGCTGACAACTCTAAAAGTTCTTTTGAAGCGCCAAGGCAAGCTGCGCCTAATCCCAATCTGCCGGCGTCTAAAGTTTTCATTGCAACTATAAATCCGCGCCCGTCGGTTCCAACAAGATTTTCTTTTGGAACACGAACATTATCAAATGTAATTGCGTTGGTAGTACTTCCTTTAATTCCCATTTTCTTTTCAGCGGGACCGGCATGATAACCGGGAGTAGTTGTTTCAACTATAAAAGCGCTAATGCCCTTTGCTGTGCGTGCGAACACAGAAACAGTATCGGCAATTCCTCCGTTTGTAATCCATAATTTCTCACCGTTGATAACCCATTCATTTCCTTCAAGCTGGGCGCGGGTTTTTACATTGAATGAATCCGAACCCGCCTGAGCTTCGGTTAAACAGAACGCGCCAATTTTTTGTCCCTGTGCCAGAGGAACAAGAAATTTTTGTTTTTGTTCTTCGTTACCGCCAATATAGATTACGTTTGCGCCGATTGACTGATGGGCGCCGATGAATGTTGCCGTCGACATGCAGCCGCGCGCAATTTCTTCCTGCATTAAACAGTAACCGACTTCGCCGAATCCTCCGCCTCCGTATTGTTCCGGAAAAGAAACTCCTAAGAAACCGAGTTCCGCCATTTTGTTTATTAATTCTCTTGGAATTTTTTCGTCGCTATCTATTTTTGATGCGATTGGTTTAATTTCATTATTAACAAAGTCACGGGTCATTTCCCGCAGCATATTTTGTTCTTCTGTGAAAGTGAATTCGGTCATTATCTATTCCGTTTTATTTGATGGGTTGATTGGTCCTTTCTCCGATATAGTTTACAATATATTCACCGCCGTCTACGCCGATTACATTACCGGAAATCCAATCGGCTCTCTCATCGCATAAAAGCGAAATTGCTTTAGCGACTTCATCTGGAGTTGTAAGCTTGCCGAAGGGATTTTTTTGTTCGGCGGCTTTCAACATTTTATCGAACATCGGAATTTTGTTTCCGGCGGGAGTATTTGTAACGCCGGCCATAATGGAATTGCATGCAATTTTCATCGAACCTAATTCAACGGCGAGCTGACGGATGTGCGCTTCCAGCGCGGCTTTTGCAGCGGACACAGCACCGTAATTTGGAATAACGGTATGCGATCCCGCACTTGTAAGAGCAAAAATTC
>DAIEQA010000005.1:0-2001 GCA_027348115.1 Ignavibacteriales bacterium | reverse complement strand
AAGAATATCTGTATCCGCTGCAGCAGACAATCATTTCGCGGAGATATGCGTCCGGGACACCGGCAAAGGAATGAAAGAAGAGCTGAAACAAAAAATGTTCAGACTCGATGTTAACATCTCAACGCGGGGAACAGCCGGCGAAGAAGGAACCGGTCTTGGCTTAATCTTATCGAAAGAATTTATTGAACGGCAAGGAGGAAAAATTTGGATTGAAAGCGAATTAGGAAAAGGAACCGCTGTTCACTTTACACTCCCGACGAATGATCAAGCATAAATTACCCCCTCAAATTAATTCCCTAGTAATTTAACATAAACTTTTTTCCCGTACACTTCTTCAAAGAGAGCTTTGCGGCGTTCGATATTCCACAATTCAATTTCAGGATTAATTCCTTTCCGGCATTCCAAAAACAAGTCCACTTCGGATTGGGTGATCTTAAACTTCACAGATTTAATTAGCTGTTTGTGCGTACGGTCAAGCGCATCAATCAACCTTAGAATTGCCGCAAGTTTTTTTACCGTGTCCTGCGTCTTCGAGGGCAACGAACTGAATTCCTCATGCCGAGTTTTGGGATGACTTTTGCGATGATAACGCGCCGTATGCGCAATTATATTTATTTCGTTCTCATTAAATCCTAAAAGTTCACTGTTTCTAATAATGTAATAGCTATGATGGTGGTGGTTTGAATGAGAAATATGATAACCGATATCGTGAAGTATTGACGCGGCATAAAGATATTCTCCCTCGTCGCCGGTTAGCCCGTGTAAATTTTTTAGCTCTTCAAAAGCCTGCATCGATAATTTTGCAATATGGCTGCAATGCGCTTTATCATATTTGCATGATTCGGCAAGATGTTTTATGCTCTCGTTTCGTATATCGGATAAATTTGGGCGTGAAGAATCCGCATGCAACTTTTGCAATGTATCTATAATTATTCCTTCCCTAAGAGCATAGCCCGAAATTGTCATAGAAGATAAATCAAGAAGATCAAATATTGTGGAAAGGATAATCATTCCCGCAGGAATAATATCCGCCCGCTTTTCGTCCAATCCCGGAATTTTTTTTCTCTTAGCTACGGACTTTCTGCTTAGCACTACTTCTTTAACACTTTCAAGTTCCCGCCGGTTGAACTCAAAATTGTTTAGGATTGTTGAAGGCGATACATTTCCTTTGCGCATCCCTTGAATCATTAACCCGGTGGACATAATTGTGCCCGACGAACCAACGCACATGCTGAAACCGGAACTGTTAATTGTGTGCACAACCTGGAATAATTCTCCTTCTACCCATTTGCGGCATTCTTTGATTCTTGATTCGGTGATTTCGTAATTCGGGAAAAATTTTTCCGTTAATCGAACCGCTCCCAATTTTACGCTGATTGAAAAATTTGTATTTCCTTTTGTGCCTATTAAAAATTCGGTGCTGCCTCCGCCTATATCGATTATAAGCGCTTTCTTATTAAAGATAGGAACCGCCTGCAATGCGCCGAGATAAATCAAACGGGCTTCTTCGTAACCGCTTATCACTTCTATTTCAATACCGGTTTCATCCGCCACTTTTTTAATGAATTCGTTTCTGTTATAACTTTCTCTTACGGCACTCGTGGCAACTGCTCTCACTTTAGCCCCGTGCGATTCGGCAATTACGCCGAATCTTTTTATAGCGGCAACGGCGCGTTTAATTGCATCGGGTTTAATCTGCTTAATGTTTCCGCCGCTCCCCTGGCCAAGACGTATAACTTCCTTTTCCCTGTCGATGATTTCAAAACTACCGTTCTCTTTTACGTCAACAATTATAAGATGAAATGAGTTGGTGCCTACATCTATTGCTGCAAGTTTTAGTTCGCTCGGCTTCATTTGTCTTTCTTATCCAGAATATAATTAACAAGCTCGACTAAATCTTCCACCGCTATATCGTCTATGAATTCCGATTTGCGAAGAAAATATTTTTGTGGACCAACCGGCGCCCAGTTAAAAGGATTAGTCGGACCGAAGAGCGATACT
>DAIEQA010000161.1:0-10976 GCA_027348115.1 Ignavibacteriales bacterium | reverse complement strand
TATCGGAATAAAAGATTGATCATTCAATTCTATTCGTATGTTGGGAGTTGATGAGACATAATCACCATTAATTATATCGTTGCCGTCGAATGAGACTTTTAACGATGCCGGTTCCGAATTCGGCTTCACGAAAAGGGGGATTGAAATGTAATTGTTATCCTTATAGAATTCATTTACCTTGTCTTCCGGGTCAATTGAAAATAACAATTTGTAATTTCCTTTCATCTCACGGCTGTTTAAAGTAACAGACATTTGTACACTGTTGCTTGCCGTAATAGAATCGATTACACCCGTGTATATCCTTTCCTTCACATTATCTTTTGTAACAATCTCAACTTTAGTCTTGACGCCGTGTGCAGTCAATACTCCAGCATTTGTAATTCTGAAGTCGTACTGCGATTTATCACCTTGCTCTATCGAGTCTTTTTCGATAAATATAGTATTCTTTCTTACTCTTCCAATCAATTCAGGCATGCCGTAATAATCGATTGCAAACTTTTCTATAGCTGGCAGCTCAGTAACACCCTTATTCAGAACAAATTGTAATTGTAATGTATTCGGCTGATCGGGATTAATGAACTGAAATCCGTTGTAACCGTCTTGAATCTTCTTGGTTTCTAATGTATCGGCTTTGCCGCTTTGGTAGTTCAAAATAGATTTGAACAAAATGGAAGAATTGTTTTTTGCTATCGCATCTATGCTAATTTTCTTCAACCTGCCTTGGGTCTTTATTAAACCGGTCGAAACATAGCCGCTGTCATATACGGTTCCGAATGATTTGATAACCGACGCTTTCCCTTGATACTGAAATTTAAAGTCCTCCGGAACTGATCCGACCGAAGCATTCTTCTTGCCGATGAGTGCCCATGAACTTCGAAACTTTATGCTGTCCGCAAATTTGCTTCCGAATTCCCGGAATTTATTCCTTACCTCGCTCGATAAACCTAGCCACCCGTCTCCGTTAATCGCAATAATCACAACGTCGTCCGTATTAGTCTGATCTAACAAGTTTATGAATTTCAAGTTCGCTGCGCTGCCTCCTTCGTATAGATTGAAGTTGTTATAGCTCTTTAATTTTTTCTTGTTATCGAATACGCAAACATGATAACCGAACAACGTACTCTCCGGAATATAATTCTGTTTGTTCAATGAAATCACGGCAGTCTCTCCGTCATTTGTTCCGCCGGAAATCGCTTCAAAGACCGCATGGGCTGAATCTATTGTTATCGAACCATCTTTGAATGCGGTCTGTGTCGTCTTAAGCATGGTCATGGAAAGTGAATCGGAAAAAATATCGGCAAAATCATTTAATAGTACGGATGAAAATTCATTTACTATTTTCCCGTTTCTATCGATTAAGCGAATCCATAATCGCTTTCCGGTATAACTGCTATCCAACTTGACTTCATTAAATACGGAATCAGGAGAAAGAGTTGATTTAATACTTTTCGAAAAATCTTTCGAAGATGAATATTCCATTGTGATTTCATTGCCAGCCGAAAATTGCGGAGAGTTAATTACTACAACCGGATTTCGAATGGCACTCGAAATGTTTTCGCCAGAAAGTGTTCTCGTTCCGGTGTTTCCAACCAGGATGGATGTCTCAGCAGTGTTGTCATTCTCGCTTATCTCATCTATTTCATTCGAGCTGTCAAGCACGATGGATATATTATGAATCCCCGCTCTCTGACGTAAAGGAATCTTGACCGTTATTCGATCTTCATTTAAAGGAATTGTTCTTCTTGAATTGCATTCGTAAACTGCAATAGGACTCTCATCGCGAAACTTAATGTTAAACTCCTTTCCATCTGTAATGCCCAAATTTCTGTATGCTATTCTTATTTCGGTGCTGTCTGATTGATCGTTTAAATTCTCGCTTGCATACGATATATCTTTACTCTCAATTTCGAGATTGGCTTTTTTCGGTAATGGAAGTTCAATTATCGGGTCACCTATCAAGGTATTGGTAAGCGCAAAGACTTCGTAACTTCCGGTAACTCCGAACCTCGATAATAATTCTATCTTTGCTTCTTTCTGAGCTTCGGCAATATTTCTGTATCCTTCTTTGAAAATCTTCTTATAAAATATATCCGGGAAGGAATATGAGGTTGATGTGAAACCAAGTGAAGAATTTGCAATGTATGCAATCGCCTGTCCGTTCTTACCAAGAACGAAATCTTCCGAAAATGATTTTATATCGGGTTCTGCAAATTTAGCCGTCGAACATCCGAAATCTGTTACTAACGGCTTCCCGCCGTACTTATTCTCCAATTGTTTTGTATCGACTATCCCGTTATCCCACGTTTGAGTTCCGCTGTGTCCCAGGTACGATATGATCATACTTCCTTCATCGATCTTTGATTGAATCCAGTCAGAACTGTATGGTCCGAAATTGGAACTCGGATTTACCGTTTTGAAGAAATGAACTCCGTAACCGCCGATCGGTGACGGAAGGACATAATTATCTATTACCGATTGCTGTATTCGTTTAATCAATTCATATTGTTCATTGTTGCCCCCGCTAAAAAACATGAATGACTTGTTCCATATTGTCTGGGTGCTTTTTAGATAACTCAGGTGCTTCTTTTCATAATCGGTCAATTCTTGCACTGAATTGATAGGCAGTCTTCCAACTAAAAGATTTGGCAGGTACGCTTTCGTTGAATCACAGATGACAAACCAATTATCACTCACCGGTGCGCCGAATGAAGGCACATAATTTATTTGAATCGGTGCACCTCCGTAAAAGCTTCGGTTACCGTAATAATCATAACAAGCGTCCCCGATCAAAAATAAATATTTTGGCTTCGGCAATGCCCACCCCGTAAATGCGTCTTTTACAAAATCTCTGATAGGTTCGGGCGCGAATGATCCGTAGTTGTATTGATCGTAAATGTCGTAAGCGTTTATTACTTCGGTATTAACGCTGTATTGCGATTTTATGAATTGAGCGTATTGTTTGGCGGCTTCAACAAATTGCGGATGCGTTATAATTATATACTCGGCTTGATGATTATCATTCCCCATATCTATGAACTTTTTCTCATAGCAGAACAAAGGTTTATACAAACTGCCTTCTTCAAAAAGATAATACTTGTTCCCCGGCTTTAGTGTATCTGAGAATGAAAGCGTGTCCCCCTTCAACGAGAAATTCTTGATGATGATTACGTTGCTTCCGCTTGTTTTGTAGAGAACTGGTCCGCTCGAACTCGCATTCGTTACAATGAATTTCGCCGTTAAGTTCGTGGTTAGGAAATCTTTGTAATCAAAAATTAGATTCCCATCGTAAATCCTTAATGAGCTTGGATATTCAAACTCATACCAGTCGTGTCTTATCACATTCAATGAAGCGCTGGTCGTCTGTGAATAAATATCAATCGAATTCTCTCCTTCTTTCAATTTCGCTGAATTGAATTCTGCTTTCAGAACTTTCTGTTTTGCATAGTCGAGGTCGGTCAGATCTTGAATATTCTGTTCGCCGTTAATTGAAATCCCAACCTTGTGCGCTTTGCTAACTACATCGCTGGCATAACTTTGTATTTTTGCAAATGCCCTTGCGGGACGATTGGTGTAAACATCTTTCAAGTAGATTTGTCTTTTGAATATGCCAACCCCCTGCTGAGTCTCATCGTTCCATGTTTTACTCTCTGTCCAGTTAGGATTTTCATACCGCACGCGGGAGTCAACCAAAAAATCGAACCACTGATTCCTCTCAAAACGTACCAGCTTGTAATAGTAAAATAAAGTGCTGTCGGTATTGATTGCATTGTAACCAAGTACTGTCACTCTCTTTCCAGTTTGCCTTCCCCATGTCAACCAATAGTATGAAGAATCGTTGTACCTGTTCATATATTCCTTATATGGCTCACCGTATTGACTCTCTGCCCTATAATTTTTGCTGCCGTAATTTTTTGTTCCGATAAGTTCAATATAATCACCCGGATTAAATTGATGATCGACTTCTCCAAATACATAAATCGGGATCTCCTTTCCGTTGTAATATATCTGATATGTTTGCGGATCCGAACCGGCACATTCTTCGGAAACCTTTTTTAGTTCATCGTAGGTGATTCGAAAAATTCCGTCATTTGCTAAACTATATTTGATGTAGTGAGCGCCGTAGTCGATCCATGAATCGCTTTTTCTTTCTCTCTTTGAAAACGCTGTCGGGTTGTCGAATGTTGCGTTATCGATAAAACCCTTCGTCATCAATGGTTTATTATTTACGATTGCCGGAAAGGAAGTCAATCCATCTAATACTAACTTTATTCGGTAGCCTTTGTTTATTTTGACTAGCCGATTTGTAATATCGAAATGTATCGGATAGATTCTCAAGTGCAGATATTTTTTCTTTTGATATTCGAAATATCCCAGTACTTCATAATCATCGACCATCCTGAATTTGTTCGGCTTATCATAATATGTATAAACTACAGCCGAATCATTTTCCGCACTCGCTTTCGGATTTACTCGTAGTAATGCATTTATGTTTTTCGTTTCAAGTCCGGTAATATTCCAACCGATCTTCCCGGATAACGGTACCTGAATAAAAAGTTCTTTCACAACCGAGCTAAACTCTCCCGGTTTTGATTCGTCGATTGACAACTCCTGTGATTCCACGTACGCAGTTCCGTTTTTATTCTGCAGATTGTAACTCGTGTTGCATTCCAAGTCGAGCGTGTATTCTCTCCCGTTTATTGACCACGACTTGACGATCACCTGAGAACGCATCATGCCAGGGGTCAAACAAATTACGCTTAGCATAATAGCGAGTTTCTTGAATTTCATTTCCCGTTTATCTGCCGCTTCTTAATTTTACGCAGTCCATGATCAGTACAGCCACAGCGAACGGATATACAAGTGTGTACCTGAAAATAAGCCGCGGTTCCCGAAAAATCCGGTATAGCCATCTAAGATTATATCTTTCCGAAAATTTCGGATAATAATTAATTCTCTCCGCCGACTGCGTTATGAATCCTCCGACACATAATCCGGTTCCTTTCCATCCCGATTCTTGCAACTTCACTATAAGCTCTTCCTGCTTCACAGCTCCTCTTCCGCAAACAACTACAGCCGGATTAAATTTTATTACATCCGTGATTAATTTATTTTGTTCGCTGCCAGCTGCGTACCCATGTTCCGCGATTATTATGTTGCAATTACCGAATCGATCGGAGATTACTTTTGCAGCCCGCCTACATTTATCGTAAGTCGAACCAATCAGCCCAATTCCGTCATCCTTCCTTAATGATTCTAAAAAGCTGGCGGCAAAAAAACTAACCTTGTTTGCGTTTTCCGGAAAAGTAAAATTGAAACAGACTGGAATTAATCGTCTTCGCAAAAGTTTGTTAACAATATAAACCATCAACGAGGAATCTATCAATACATACTCAATCTTCGAAATTAATTGATGTTGTCTCCTTAGTTTCAAATAGGAGTGGGGATGTAGCGACGTGAATATTGATCCACCGTTTTGTTTGAGTTGTTGGACGATTTTAGCGTTTTCTCGGTAATCCAGATGCTCATAACTTTCCAGCACTTTCTTTAATAGTACCACATCAACTCTCACTGGTTATTATTGCATCGTAAAGTTCTTTGGAAGTATTCGCAATGTTGAAATGTTTTTTAACTATTTCGTATCCGCGCAACGCAATTTTCCCCGCTTCCTCTTCGTTCTGTATCAAATAGAAAATGGCATTAAATAAGGCCGCCGGATTTCTTTCCGGAACCAGCATGCCGCTTTCTTTATCTTCGATCAATTCCGGTATTGCCGACACGTAAGTGGAAATCACCGGCAGTTTGAATGACATCGCCTCAATTAAAACGTTCGGTAATCCGTCACGCTCACCGTTATGCTGAATCTGCGAAGGCAAAACAAAAATATCCGCAGACATATACATCTTTTCAATCTCATTGTAACTTTTAGCGCCAATGAGAAAAACATTTTCAGCCAGACTGTTTTTATCAATTGTTTGAATTAATTCGTTGTGCTGACTTCCTTCCCCTACTATCTGTGCTTCAAATTCAGCATTGCGTTCACGCAGTAACTTCAACGACTCAATTAAAGTAATGAATCCTTTGTGAGCCGTTAAACGTCCTATCGATAAGATTCTTATCGGTAAGTTCCACTTTTTCTGAATGTAGTTTTCATAAATCTTAATTCCGGAATAGATTGTGATAATTTTTGAATGATACTCCTTTGCAACGGCATTTTTCAAATATGTTTCGTTGTACCGGCTTTCACACATAACCTTCTTCGCATGTTTTACTTTCTCCTTTAGGAAAATTGCGTTGGAATATAAATCGTCAAATGCATGTAGCGTAAATGAATAACTCTGATCGGCTAGTAAATTGCAAAACAACGCGATTGAACTCCCGTTTGATAAATGGGCATGTACATACTTAATTTTTTCCCGTTTTATTAAATGATAGAATCCGGCTGCCGAAAATAATAGTATGAATTGTTTGAATACAGTTGATATGGAGTAATTTTTCAACTGGACAAAAATCATGATAATAATTCTTAGATACCTTACCGGTCGTCTGCAAAACCAGAACAAATTCAAAAGTATTGTTAAAGGTATTAACCGGGGGAAAAAATATCTTTCCCCCAATAAGTCGATTCTACTTCCATAGCCGGTCCCGTTTTCTTTTCTTAACGCGATGATATATGGAGCGGCATTTAGTTTCTGAAGTGCAATTAATTCTCGGTAAATAAAGTTCTCGGAATAAACAGGATATTTACCCAGTATGTATGCGATCTTCACTCTCTCTCTGTTCATCTGCTAAATTTTGGTGGTTGTCTCAAAAGTAGTTCATCAAAAAATTAATCCGTTTGAATCAATTTAATCAGCGTTATCTTAGGTCTACTTTCAGACCAACAAGTAATTTTGAGATAACCTTTTCAGTTTCTTTTTGTATATACCTACACCGTCTATCATCGCTTTCACAATGACAGTTAAGTGCTTTATTTTGAAATGTGAAAGTGATATCAGAACCGTGTCGATTAATTTGTAGATGAAAATGCCGAATGCGAGTTTCTTGTTCAGTAAATTCATTTTTTCAAGATAAGCAAAAATCAGCCATTGATTTCGAATTGCATAATAAGTTTTGTTTACACTTTTGCTGAAATAACTCCTTCTAACAATTTCGAGTTCACTGCTGTCGTTCAGCTTTTTTACATGTGAGCTCCGTACAAATATTACATTCGTAAAATATGAAGCGAGATATCCGTATATAATATCGTCGCCGATCATGAAAAAATCCGGATCGGGAAAAGAAATTTTTGCAATGATGTCTTTATGTATCAGCATCCCTTCGAAGCAACCTAAATTCGAAAAAGTGTAATCCTTCTTTATTTCCCTCCACCCGTCAAGAAAAAATGTCCTTCCCGTTGTAAAATCGAAATATCCTGGTCTTGTTAACTCACTACCCTTCATACTTAGTCTGTTGGAAAGAAGGCACTTGGAAATATTGGAATATTTAATCAATTCATTCAATGCATCTGGGTTCACGGCAACGTCATCGTCCATAAGAAAATACCAATCGTGATTATCATCGAATGCCGTTTTTAATCCATGATGAAATCCCCCCGCACCGCCGGTGTTATTCTTCATCAATAAATAAACAAGTGAAATTTCTTTTTTATTACAGTATAATTGATAGTCTCTCCTTCTGTACGATTCATTCGACTCCTCTTTCTTCATCTTCATCTTAAATTGCTTTTGTACCCGCTCTAATGTCTCTTCGTTTTGATTGTTGTCTGCGACGTAGATTGAGCTTATATCTGTCGGAAGCTCAAGGACTGAGGTCATGGTTAGTAGCAGCAACTCAGTTCTGTTGAATGTTGTTATAACTACTGCGATCTTTTCCATTTCGATCTGTGATTTGCAATTTGCTCTCTGTTAAGAAACGCAAATTGATTTGGATAAAGTAAATTTCGCTCTGTTGTGAAGCTTTCCGTCCCGCCGTATTGAAATTTCAGTACCAACGGATTTGCAAACTCAAAAAAATTGCCGATGTAAAGCTTCTGAATCTCTTTCCTTACCGGCTTGCGGTTTTTATTACCCAAAATGATAAATCTCCACACTTTATTGAATTTAGGAATTAGTGAAAAATTCTTTCTCGATAACAATAGGTAACGCAAAGCCAAATTGAAGTTCAATCGCAATCGTTCACTTCCGCTGAAAAGTTTATTCGCTATATAGAAAAAATGACTGATGTTTAATACAAACATTTCATAGTTGATTGCCCCGGGAACCATTCTTTTGGTGTGGTACGCTTTCGCTTCCGGCATATATCCTATTGCAAAACCGTTTTCCGTTGCTCTAATCGTTAATTCCAGTTCATTTCCCCATATAAATATATTTTTGTCAAATCCACCCAAAGCTTCAAACGAGGCGCGTTTGATAAACACCGCACATCCCCAAAATGATAATAGCCCGGTATTGTAGTGCTGATTGAAGCAAAAACTTTCATCTTCGGTGAAAATTTTTGGATACAAAATATCCGTATTATGTTCCAACGCCTTTTGCACCAGCATCGTTAAAGTGTCATTGTCAACGTATGCATCGTCGTCTTGAATGAACATGTAACCCCCTCCGGCAATTTTACTCCCCACGTTCAATGCAGACGCACCGATATTTTTTTGCAATGCGATGAGCTTCACCCCTCTAAATTCTTGCTTCACAATTTGTTGAGTGCCATCGATCGATGCATTATCTACAACAATGATCTCAATATTCCGGTAACTCTGAGCGGATATTTTTTCAATCGCGCGCCGTAGTTCTTCTTTTCTATTGTAAGACAAAATAATTATGCTTACTAATGGATTATTTTCCATACGGTATCCGGGAAAATATTTCCAAGCCGTTTGCAACTACTTGATCCATATTGTAATACTTGTACTCTGCTAATCTCCCGCAAAAGATTACATTTTTTAAGGTTGCCGATGCCTTACAGTACTTTTCAAATGACTTACCGTTATTATCGTTGTGAACCGGGTAGTAAGGTTCACCGCTTGATATGAATTTTTCATTACCTATCATTGTCGAAGATGACCTTTGCCCCGTTATGTATTTGTACTCCGTGCTTCTGCTGAATTCTTTCGTTCGATCCACATAATTTATTACGGCATTTGATTGATGAAATTCTTCTTTATGATGTTCGAATGTAAATTGAATTGAACGATACGCTAATCTGCCGTAAACATAATCGAAGAAATAATCTATTGGACCTGTATAAATCATCCTTTTATAATCAATATCTTTTTGAATCGTTTTATAATCAGTTCCAAGAACAATCTCAATATTATTATTATTTAACATTTTCTCAAACATACTGGTGTAACCGTCTTTCGGCATAAATTGATATTTATCCGTAAAATATCTGCAATCGTCGTTCGTCCTGACCGGTATTCTTCCGCAAACCGAAGGTGATAAATCTTTAGGTTCCTTTCCCCACTGCTTTTTAGTGTAGTTACGAAAAAACTTATCAAACAAATCATAACCGACTTTATTAACGATGATGTCTTCGGAGTTAAGAATTGGATTTCTTTTTTGTCTTACCGATTCATAATAATTTTCAACTTCAACATCACTCTTGAAATTCTTTCCATATAATTTGTTCAGCGTGATTCTATTTATTGGAATCGGATACAAATTTCCTTGGTGATTTGCCAATACCTTATGTTCGTAAGGAGTCCATTCGGTAAATTGTGATAAATAATCAAAAACATCCTTGTTGTTCGTGTGGAATATATGCGGTCCGTACCTATGAATTAATATTCCATGCTCATTTTGTTCATCGTAAGCGTTACCGCCGATATGGATTCTCTTCTCCACAACTATGACCTTTTTATTCAACTGTGTTGCTAATCTCTCTGCCATTACCGCACCCGAAAAACCGGCGCCTACTATCAAATAATCATATTTCATGAAATAACATTTTTATTCTTCTTAAATCTGTTAATCGCAAAGCATATACTAGTGACATAAAAAGCACTAATGCTAAAATTAATCTTGGAACTAAACCTATTAAATCTTTTATGTAAAGAATACAAGTACTTGTTATAATCATCAAAGCAATACTTTTTAGAATTGTACCGAAATGAATTCTTTTTGCAATTACAAAGTGAGTTGGTATTATACCCGCCATAACGACTAGCTCACTGCATATAGTTGCAACCGCAGCGCCTGTAGCGTAATATCTGGGGATCAAAATAAGATTCAGAATAATATTACTAAGAGCACCAACTATTATTGAATATGAATATACTTTTTGTCTATCCCACGCGATCAATGGATTACCATACGTTATATTCAAATAAACAAAGTATATATTCATCGAAAGAATTTGAAGGATGATAATTGAATTAATATATCCGCTGCCGTATATGACTTCAATAATATAGCCGGCAAATAAGTAAACGATCGTTGTAAGAAAGGCACCTATTATCAGCAATCCTTTAGAGTAACTATCCATCAGTTTTGTGCGAGATTCTAAATCGTTACTTGTTCTAGAAAGCTGCGGCAAAAATGCCTGATAAATTATCCCAGCCGGTACCAATGCTATTATAATTACCTTATATGCTGCGGCATAGTAACCAAGTTCTGTCGACTTAGTCATGTATCCTAACATTACGTGGTCAAGATTATAATAGATACTAATCATAATTCCTGCAACCGCTACTGGAAAAGATTCACTGAGATTTCTTCTCATAAATCCAGAATCTAGTATCGATCTTTCTTTATTTTCAGATCCAAATTCAGCATCCAGTATCAAGCTTGTTTTTTGTTCTCTTCCATTTCCAGTATCCAGAATCACTCGTCTCTTCTGCTTACTTCTGTACAAACCCAATAGCAGCAAAGAATTCAGAAAAGCCGTAGTAGTTATTATAGAAATTGAATAAACCAAATCTGCTTTGACGGTAACTATAGTCACTATTAGTGCCAGATTAATAAGTGACGAAAATATTT
>DAIEQA010000291.1:0-11129 GCA_027348115.1 Ignavibacteriales bacterium | reverse complement strand
TAGGGATACGATTGCAGGATTCACGCGCTCTTTCTGTCGAGCAGCAGAATTTGCTCGATACGTTTTTAACCCAGATTGCAGACGCGTTCGAAAGAGAAAATCTAAATATGATCGCTCAAAAATCCATGGTCGCTTACGAGTCGGAGAAATTATACAAAACTCTTTTCAACTCTATTTCGCACGAATTAAAAACGCCGATCACAACCATTATGGGAGCCGTAAGTTCACTCAACGATGAAAACATTTCCTCGAACAAAACAATTTTATTTAAGCTTCATGAAGAAATTAAAATTGCCGCCGAGCGCCTTCACCGTCTAGTTGAAAACTTGTTGGACATGGCCAGGCTTGAATCCGGCAATTTAAAACCAAAGCTTGATTGGTACCCCATTGCAGATTTGATCAACTCTGTTTTGAAGAGATTCGAAAAGGAATTAAAGGCAAGAAGCATAACCGTAATTATCCCGGAGGAAATGCCGCTTGTGAAATACGATTTCGGGCTGCTGGAGCAGGCACTTGTAAATATCATTCACAATTCTTTGGAGTATTCACCGCTTCGCTCAACAATCACAATTGAGATAAAACAATTTGGCAACAACTGCATTATAAATATTTCCGATAACGGGAACGGCTTTCCGGAAGACACCTTCGATAAAGTATTCGACAAGTTTTACAGGATACCCGGGACAAAAGCGGGTGGCACCGGGCTCGGTCTATCGATATCAAAGGGATTCATCGAAGCGCACGGCGGAAATATTTCAGCTTCAAACAAGCCTGGCGGGGGCGCAGTATTTTCGATAAGTTTACCCATCACTGCCGGTGTGTAAGATGAATGCGAGCATAAAAAATACAATCGTCGTGATAGACGACGAAGCGCAGATTAGAAAAATATTGTCCATTACACTTGAGGCGTCGGATTATAAAGTTGTTGAGGCGGAAAACGCTAAAGACGGAATCGTTCAAGTTGCTACGGCGCATCCGCAGTTAGTTGTTTTAGATATCGGCTTACCCGACCGCGACGGCTTTAGCGTTGTAAAAGAATTGCGCACGTGGACAAACATCCCGATAATTATTCTCTCGGTTAGAAATGCGGAAGAAGATATTGTTAAAGCTCTCGATCTCGGGGCTGATGATTATCTAACCAAACCGTTTAATTCCTCGGAACTTCTCGCGAGAATCCGAGCGAACATTCGCCGCACACAGCAGCCGACAGAAGAAACCGTTTTTGCAAATGGAAATTTAAAAATAGATTTTGCCGCGAGGGGTGTTACGAAGAACGACGAAGAAATTAAACTGACCAACACTGAATACCTTTTGATGGCTTTGTTTTTTAAAAACATCGGTAAGGTGCTCACCCATCGTTTCATTCTTAAAGAAGTCTGGGGACCCGGTTCGACCGAGAACTCTCAATACTTACGCGTATTCATCGGTCAGCTGAGAAAAAAAATTGAGGACGATCCTTCCCGTCCCGAATATTTGGTAACAGAATCCGGTGTTGGCTACAGGATGATGCAGCAGAAATAAAATATTTCCGGCAGTGCTATTTGCCGTGCTTCAATTTATTATACTTACGTACAAAATCATCTTTCGTTAGATTTGAAATTCCACACCAGTAGCCGACCCAATCGCCGGCAATGGAAACCAATTTGCTCGAGCCTGTATAGTAAAGCACATAATTATTCCGCACCGCCGCGTTGTTTCTTATTTCCGAGTGCAGCTCATTTAACGAATGCGCATTAATTCCATTTTGTTTGTATGCATCGTTAAAGCTGTATTCATATTTCCATACAGGTTTATCGCCGGTAAGATCTAAAGCGTAAGTTTTGTAATCCAGAAGGGAAAATGATTTGGCCTCGTAGCTGAATATCTGAAACGACGGGTTGTTGCCGAAAACCGGAGAGACGGAAGGAATTATATGGGTGAAAGCGTAAGCGCTTCCGGACTTATCCTTATATAATCTAAAATCATCCGTGTGAATGTGCCCGGAGAAGTTTGCAGTAATAACATCCTTGTATTTCTCAATAAGTTCTAAAAACTTGCTGTTGTAATTTTCTTTTAAGAATTCTCTTGCCTCTCTGATCGGCTGCCCCCCGGCTTGATGTTTCAAAGTCGTGTAGACGTCAATACCCGGAGGCATATGGTTTATCAGCCAGACTTTCTCGTTTTTGATTTTTGCATCTTCAAGTTTTTTCGCAAGCCAAATCAATACTTTTTTACCGTAAGCGGATTGATCGGGCGGGCACTTTGCCGACAAAAAATTGGTATTCAATGAAATGATTTCAACTTTATTTTCAAATGCACCGACCGGAATATTGTAACAGCCGGATACCGGGTATTCGGAAATAAATTTTTGCCGGGATTCTTTATTGTTGATAAAATTATTTGAAAACACCGTCGCTGTCTGTTTGAAAAACTTTCCTTTCCAAACGGAATTATAATCGCCGGTAAATGAATCATTATTCCCAAGAGCAAAATAAACCGGAGTGTTAGGAAAGTTACCTGCAATTTTGGAGACTATAAATTCAACCGTCTTAAGAATAAATGCTTCCGATGACGACTTGGCTGTGTCTTTTGTTATAGAACGATATTCCTCCGGAAAATTATGCGCGAGAAAGTCGCCGGTATAAATTATAAAGTCGGGATCCTTATCCGTCGAGTCCAGACCGGCAAGCATTGAATTGAAAAGCGAATAATCCGAATCCTCGCCGTATTTGCCGGGTGCGGTTTTATCGAGTTCTTTAAAAATTCCATTCCATCTTTCAAACGGAGATTTAACAAGAGTATCTACTAAAGCCGGATTATGAAACGGGTTGAAGTGAAGATCCGAAAAACAGATAAATGTTCCGGTTGAATTCTGGGCAAATACGCTTTGAAAAAAAATGTACGGGAGAATAAACAATATCCGGCGTAAAGCAGCGGGTAATCTATTTTTCATTTTATACTCATTTTTTAGAAAACCTAATATAGCCCTCTGCGCAATAGATAGAAAATTTTTCCGCAGCATAATTTATGACCCGTCAATCATCCTTCATGAACAATACACCGCTTACTGCTTATTCCTTAACCCTTATACTCTATTCCCTTTCTCAATCACTCTCAGCATTGTAGGAAGCACAATGAGCAAAAGCGGCAACGCGATGATTAATCCGCCTATAATTGCAATTGCAAGCGGCTGATGCATCTGCGCCCCGGTTCCGATTCCCAGAGCAAGCGGAAACAACGCGGTTATTGCACCCAACGCCGTCATTAATTTTGGGCGAAGTCTTGTGGAGATTGAATACACTATCGCGTCGTCTCGCGAGGCGGTTTCCCGCGCTTTGTTGTATTGCAGGTAAGTAAAAATTGAATTTTCACCGATGATTCCTACTATCATTATTATACCGGTATAACTTCCGACGTTAAGAGGCGTTCCGGTAATCATCAAAGCGAGCAAGCTTCCAGTAATTCCTATAACCGCCAATATCATAATAAGCAGCGCTACTTTTATTTTTTTAAAGAGGAACAGAATTACAACGAACACAAGAAAACTTGCAACGATTAAAATTGCGAGCAATTCGGCAAAGGCGCTCTGCTGTTCTTTGTAAGCGCCGCCGTATTCAACGGTATAACCGTTTGGAAGGGCAAGATTAGCCTGAATATCACTTTGAATTTCCTTCAGCGTACTTCCGAGATCGCGGTTGTTCAACCGTGCAGTTACGGCAACCATCATCTTTAAATTTTCCCTGTCAACTTCCGCTACGCCGCCGGTAAGTTTTATATCCGCAAACTCGCTTATCGGTTTTAATTTTCCATCGGGTAAAATTATCTGGCTGTTCTTTAAATCGTTAAGCGATAAATTTTTCTTATCCGTTTCAATTGTGCGTATCGCGGTAAGCCGGTTTTGCTCAATAATATTTCCCGCAATGTTTCCTTCAATTTTATTTTGAACCTCATATTGAAAATCGGTTGGAGAAATATTGTACTGCGCAAGTTTAGCTATCTTCGGATCGACGACAATTTCCGGTCCGGCAATAGTAATACCGTCAAAGACATCCGCTGTGCCGGAAACGCTTTCGACAATTGCGGCAGTTCTATTAGCAAGTTTCTTCAGTTCATTTTGATCGTCGCCGAATATTTTAACTTCGATGGGCTGCGCCGAAGCCATAAGGTCGCCGAGCATGTCTCCAATCACCTGGCCGAAATCCACCTGCAGTGCAGGAAGAGAAGCTTCGATTTTTTTTCTTATGTCATCGGAAACTTCGTCCGTAGTTTTATCCCGTTTCTTCTTTAATTGAATCAGGTAATCGCCGGTATTTGGTTCTGTAATAAAGAATCCCATTTGCGTTCCGAGCCGGCGGGAAAATGTTTCAACTTCGGGAGTGTTATGAAGAATTTCTTCAACTTTTTGAAGCATCTTATCCGTTGCTTCGAGGGATGTTCCCGGAGGGCTTTTGAAATCCATAACTATTGAACCTTCGTCCATATCCGGCAAAAATCCGCTCGGCAGTTTGGGAAGAATTATGACAGCGGAAATTACGAGCACGGCAGAAAATGCGGCTGCTATCCACGGTCTTCTTATAAAATAATTTACCCAGGTTCTCTTCCTTAAATCTTTTCCACTTGTTTCAACGTTGTGTTTTTCTTTTGAGAATAAGATATAGATTACTGGCAGGCCAATCCACGTAACAAAGAAAGAACTGACGAGCGTAATTATCATTGTGTTCGTCATAACTTTGAAGTACGCGCCTGCGACGCCGCTCATCAAAACAAACGGAAAGAAAATTACAATTGTACTTAACGATGAACCGACCATCGCAGGGAATAAATATCTTATCGCCTCGTTGACAAGCTGAAAGCTGTTTTCTTCCGGGTGCTCTTCGTGAGTGCGGTGAATTTGTTCCACTACAACAATAGCGTCGTCAATTATCAGTCCTATTGCCGCCGCAATGGCGCCGATTGTCATTATATTAAAAGTGTATCCTGCTATATAGAGTATCAGCAACGTAAGAGAAAGCGTTACCGGTATCGTTATCAAAACAACCGAACTGGCTTTAACGGATCTCAAGAAGAAAATCGTGACAACAATTGCCAGAAGAAGACCGATCCATAATACATCTTTCAAACTTCTTATTGCATCGTTGACAAACTGCGATTGGATATAGTAAGGAACAAGTTTAACACCGTGCGGAAGCGTTTTGTTAAGCTCGCTTACTCTTGCCTCTATCTCATTGGAAACCGAAATAAGATTTGCGTTGGGCTGCTTCATCACGGCAATAAGCGGCACATCCTTGCCGTTGGCGTTAATTTTTATGTATTCTTTTTTTGCCGCTACCTCAACTTTTCCAATATCCTTTAACCGTACGGCTCTTTGCAAAGTGCTTTTAATAATTGTGTTTTCAAGTTTGTCGATGTTGTCTATCGACGCGTCCGTAACACTTAAATACAATCTGTTGTAATCGGATAGGTATCCGTTGGACGTAATGAAGTTGCTTTGAGAGAGAACACCCGCCACATTTTGAGGAGTAATTACGAGCGCGCTCATTTTTACCGGATCGAGTTCAACGTGATACTCTTTTACCTTTCCGCCGATGACGGCAATTTCGGCAATTCCGTCCACGCGGGAAAGGTACGGTTTAACCGTATATTCGGCTAACTGCCTAAGCTCAATTTCGCTTTGACCGCTTCCTTCAAGAGAATAACCCATCACCTGGAGAATTGAGGGATTCATCTTTTCAACCGTTATATTTATTCCGGCGGGAAGCTGATCCTTAATTGAATTTATCTGCGCCTCAATTCTCTGCTTGGCCAAATCTATATCTGTGTCCCATTGCATAAAAGCGGATATTTCGCAGGTGCCTCTCGACGTTGTGCTTCGAAGTATGTTTAGGTTCTGCACTTTCTTTATCGCGTTTTCAAGCGGAACCGTAACGGTGAGCATCATTTTATGAACGGGCTGCTCGCCAATGTCTGCAATGATTTTAATTTTCGGAAATGTTATATCCGGGAAAAGACTCGTCTGCAGATTTGTTAACGCGTATGCCCCGCCGAGAATAATGAAAACCAAAATTGCCGCAATTGGACCTTTATATTCAGTATAAAATTTTTTCATTTTGTTTTTGCCGCACCGCCGGTTTTTGTCTGGATAAATACTTTAGCCGTATCCGGCAGACCGTATGCGCCTTCTGTAATAAATCTATCGTTAAGATTTATTTTAGGATCGACCACCTGCACAAGACTGTCTGTCTCTATCCCCTTTTTGATATTCTCTCTTACAGCCGTGCTGTCGTTCATCATTTTCATAATCCAGAATTCAGTTTGAGTTTCGTTAGTCATCACAGCAGCTTTGGGTACGGCAAGCGCATCGTTAATGCTTTTTACGGGCACCTTAACATTTACATTTAAATTTGCCGGAAGATCAAGTTGGGAATCTACTTTCAAAATATATTTTTGTGTTTGAGCCGAAGGGTCAATAGATGGTATTTTTTTATCAACACGCGCATTAAAATCTTTTCCATCCGGAAGTTGTATCGTGAACAAATCGTTCGAGTTGATCGAACTGGAATATTCAAAAGGCACTTCGAGCATAATTCTTAACGATTGAGGATCGACTATCATTGCGAGCTGGTCGCCGTCGGCAACGTAATCTCCCGTCTGATGATCGAGCTGTGTAATAATTCCGTCCGTTCTCGCGGTTACTTTTACCGAACCGTCAAATTTTCTTACGCCGGAATCGGAGAGATTTATTGTCGCATCGGCTTCCTTTGTTCTTATCAAAAACAAAACATCTCCCTGTTTAACTTTATCGCCGATGTTTTTGAATGCCTTATCTATGTATCCCTGAAAAGTTGCGCGTACAATTTCCTGCTTAAGATAAGCCGTGTTCGCATTTAAGTCGGTGTATTCTGTTAACTTTGTCCTAACCGGGTTTTCTACGGCAATTTCTATCCCTTTCGATTCTTCGCCGTTATTATGTTCATCCGGTTTTCCGCAAGAATTTAACAGTATAGATCCAAATGTTAAAGTTGCTAAAGCAGTTATCACAAATTTTTTGTAGTTCATCCTACCAGTTCCAATAGTTGTATTGATTTATTGCCTGCTGATAATTGTTTTCCGTTTCCACAAAATTTTTTTTCATCTGAAGGTAGTTACGGATAAGCACGATATAATCCGTCATAGATCTTTGCCCTTGCATCAGTTCTGCGCGGGCAAGCTTCATAAGCTGTCCGTAACTCTCTATCTGTTCCGATATATTTTTCAAATTCTTTTTGAAGAAGTCTATTCCGGCTTTTGCCTGCGCCGTTTTATTGATCAAGGTTACAATTTGATTTTCTTTGTAAGCGTCAATTGATTTGAGCGATATTTCGGTTTGTTGCAGTGCTAAATTTTTCTGGCTGCCGTCGTAAATCGGGAGCGAAAAATTTATTCCCGCGCTCAAACCAAATTTCCTTTGAATGCCTTCGAGCTCAACCGCGTTTAAGCCGGTATTGAAAAATAAATTCACCTGCGGCGCGTATTTAGTTTCAAATATTTTCTGCTGGTTATCTATAGTTAAACTGTCTATTGCGAACTGCTTAAGAAAATTCGACGCGCCGGAGACGGGTTCGTATTTAAGTTCCGCATTTTCCAACCGTTCAACGCTTGTATCTTTTATTCCGCAAAGCGTGTTTAGATCCGAAAGATTTTTTCTGAATTCGTTTTCCGCCTGTTCGTAAAGAATTTTTTCGTTATCCGTTTCTATCTTAAGCAGAAGATAATCCGATTGTTTAGCCAAACCTTTTTTTACCAGCTCGTCGGTAAAAGTCAATTGCGTTTTAATCGTGTCGTAAAGAGATTTTTCCAATTCCGTAAGCTTCTGGGCCTTAATGGAATTTAGGTACTGTTCCGTCACATCTCTATCAAGATTATGCCTCAGCAGGGAATTTGCGTTTTTGCTGCTTTTAATTTTTAAATCGGATTGACTTTTATACGCCTCAACCGTTCCGCCGTTAAAAATATTTTTTTCCACATTGATAAGCGCAGAATACAAACCGCCGTTTGTAATTCCAATATCGTAGCCGATTGCGTTCGGATCCGGATTTGTCGACAATAATTTTCCGTTGTTGTTAAAGTACGGCGTGAACAAATAATTCGAAGTAAGGGAGACCTGCGGAAAAACAAATTGTCTCTCTACCAATGATTTATCTATCTCGCTTATCTTTACTAAATTATTATTTTCTGTCAACGAGGGATTATTGCCGTAGGCCGCATCCAGGTAATACGCGAGATTTTTTTGAGCGAGAACAGGGCTTGCGTATATAACTGCTATAAAAGCAAAAATAAAAGATGATTTACAGATAAGGTTAAAAATCCTTGCGTTCATTATTAAGCCGGAGCTATTCTAAATCGATTCTGTTTTAAAATAAAAATAAGGATAAAATTTGTAGAAAACCTGTAAATGTACCTCAGCTTTTCAAACTACAATTAGAAAGCGCCGCAGTAAGAAAGGTTTAAAACAATCCGAGAACGGCCGTCCGGTAATTCTTAACGTTTATTAAATAATATTAAGTATTCTCCGTTGCCGGATCGGAAAGAAATTCTTCCGCTTCTTCGATCGTAGGCAGGTATTTAATATTTATAGGTTCTTCCAGCTGGGAATATTTGGCGAACTGCATCAACCCGGTTTTGGACGGACCGACAACGCGAACCACTCTTTTAACTTTCTTATCGATGAACAACCTTGTTACGCTTTGAAGTATTGTACCCGCGGATTCATCGCCGTGTATATACTTCGAAAGATCGTTAATAACATCAAAATGCGGCTGCAACCGGTCTAAGGAAGATATTATTTCGCTCTGAACCTTTATTGCTTCCTGCAATGACAAGACGCCGCTCAACGTAATACATAGTCTATTTTTTTGTGTATCGATTTTTACGGTGTGCATTTCCCCGCTCTTAAATTATTCTTATAGATTATTTATCATCTTCACATTTTAAAATAAATAATATCAACCAATTTTTCACCACATTAATTGCCGGAAAATTTTAGTGCCAACTAAATCATTCATCCCTGTGTACAGTATCCGGCAAGAACGCAGGCAAACAAACGGCAATATATTCCGCCCCCTCCTCTTCCGGCGAACTGTACCGAACCCATTCTCCTTTACCGGCAATTATGCACTCACCAGCACGCACATCAAAGATACCGGTTCTAGTTTCTACTCTCAGCATTCCTTCTAAAACAAACGTGTATTCATCGAACTCCGGTGTCTGTCCCGGTTCTAACCATCCACCGGGGCTTTTCATTTTTGCTATGCTTACGCTTTCCGTTTTGGAATTAACGCGTCCGATAAATTCTTCTATCAATTTAGGTTTATTACCGGCGGCTTCAATTACAGTAGGTGATTTTATGTGCGAAATCATTTTGCCTCATGTTTTTTAATGGGTATTTAAATCTTTTGCAACATAAAACAAATCGTTAAGCGAATCAACAAACTTCAACGGGAATTCAATGATTGCTGTTATTAAAAATCCCGAATGATTTCTTTTTAAATTGTCGTGCATCCTCTATACTCTATATATAAAAAAATTCCGTTTTTCAATCTGTTAGCTTAAATTGAACTCAATCTTTGAAGGAGTCTAAAGTGAAAAGCTTAAAAATCTTATTAGCTATGTTTCTATTTATTCAAATCGTGTCATTTGCACAGCCCAACTCCGTTTATAAAATAGAGCAGGGTTTTGTCGACGCTAACGGCGTTATGATATATTATGAAACACTCGGCAAGGGCGATCCCCTTGTTATTGTTCACGGCGGACCCGGCGCCAGCCACGATTATTTTCTTCCGTACTTAATTCCTCTCGCCCGCAAAAACAAAATAATCTTTATAGATGAGCGCGGTTCGGGCCGTTCGGAAAAACTTGAAGATCCTTCCGGCTATACCGTGGAAAACATGGTTCAAGATGTCGAAGTTGTTCGGCAAGCATTGAAGCTTGGTAGAATCAGTTTGCTCGGTCATTCATACGGAGGGGTGCTTGCGCAGGCTTACGCGCTTAAGTATCAAAATAATCTTTCTCACTTAATTTTATGCAGCACGTTTTACAGCACAAGCAAGATGAACGACTTGTTTGTTAAGATGAAAGAGAATATGTCGCCGGCACTGCGGGATAAAATCGACGCGATGGAAAAAGAGGGATTGTACGGACACGGAAAGGATTACGAGAAAAACCGCTACACCGCGGATTACATGAGTGCCGCCTGGGGGGAAGGATATTTTCCGTATCTCTACCAAAATCATCCCGATCCGAATTACGATCCTGTTGGAAACGGAATTATGTCGTGGGATCTTTACCGCGAGATGTGGGGCTCTCACGGGGAATTTGTAATTGACGGAAATTTAAAATCGGCCGAGTATGCCGATCGGCTTCCTTCCATCAAAGTTACTACCTTGATTACAGTCGGAGATCACGACGAATGCGCACCTTCTCTATCGGAAGATATGCATAAACTAATTCCAGGTTCGAAACTTGTAATCTTACCAAAGAGCGGACACATGACTTTTGTCGATCAGCCGGCAATGTTCATCAAAGCCGTTGAAGACTTTCTCCATAAATCTAAATAGGAATTTTCTCTTATGATCAATAAAAACAAAACCGGATCGAATTTGTTCTCAAAAGAAGAATTGAAATTTGTTAAGCGGTTTAAGAAACCTTACGACATTCAAACTTTTCTCAACAATGTTATTTACAACGCCGAGCCGGGAACGCACTCGCCGCGGTTTGTCATCCAAAAACAAAAGGCTCACTGCTTTGAAGGCGCGCTCTTTGCCGCAGCCGCTTTGCGCATGATGGGTCATCAACCAATTATTATTGATATGATGGCTCACAACGATGACGATCACGTAATTGCTATGTTTAAACAAAACGGCTACTACGGCGCGGTAGCAAAATCCAATACTACGCTGCTTCGGTTTCGAGAACCGGTTTATAAAACCGTTAGAGAACTGGTAATGTCTTACTTCGAATTTTATTTCAACACGATCGGAGAAAAATCTTTACGCAGTTACTCAAACCCGGTTAATCTTTCAAGGTTCGATAAATTTAATTGGATGACAACCGGGGAGAATTTGGATTTTATCGGAGATTATCTTTACACTGTTAAGCATCATAAAATGGTAGAC
>DAIEQA010000288.1:0-2320 GCA_027348115.1 Ignavibacteriales bacterium | reverse complement strand
AAATCATTATAGAAGCTGTTTCTGAATAAAGGGAAAGAAAATGATTTATAAAAAGACTTAATGCTAAAAGAAAAATTCCAATAAACGCCGGGATTTTAGGATTAATCTTATCGGCAAAGTTTCCTGCAATTGGAGACATTAATGCTTGTAAAAAACCAATTGGCAAGAAGAGAGAGCCCGCCTGGAAAGCAGTATATCCGAGTCCGTTTTGCAAATAAAGCGGCAGAAGAAAAGTGCTGCCGAACATTCCCATTCCAAAAATGAACAATATGATATTTGCCATTGCGAAGTTGAAATTTTTTAATAGGCTGAGGTCTATTAATGGATGCCGAATATTTAATTCGGTTATCATAAACACCACAAAGGCGATTAATGAAATGACAAAGCACGTAACGATGAACGGTGAAGTCCATCCGCCCGTATTCCAATCTGCGGTGCCATCCGATAGAGCGATTAGCAGGGCAATGAGAAAGATTGACATTGAAATAAATCCCACAATATCAAATGCTTCTTTCTTTGCAGTTTTATATTCTCGCTGTATAAGTAAGGTTGCAAAAACTCCTACTATGCCGACAGGAACATTGACATCAAAAATGGAATGCCATGCAAAATTATCTATCAAGTAACCGCCTAGCGTAGGTCCAAGCGATACGGAAGCGGCTGCAGCGATTGTCCAGAATCCGAGAGCGACGCCGCGCCGTTCAGGCGGAAATTCTCTCATCACTATTGCCATACCTACGGGCATCATCAAACCTGCGCCTGCACCCTGAATTACCCGGAACAATATAAGAGCTGATTCATTCCATGATAGAGAGCAGAGAAGCGAACCGACAGTAAAAAGACCGAGGGCAGTTGCATAGGTTTTTTTATAACCGAAATGATCGGCAATCCAGCCTGAAGTCGGAAGCATAATTGCAAATACGAGAAGATATGCAGTAGCGACCCATTTTACGGTATCCACGCCAATTCCAAAAGTCGCCATTATTTTTGCAAGCGATACATCAACTATCGTTGCATCAAGAACAGCCATGAATGTACCTATCATTACATTTGCCAGAACCCACCATTTATATGATGTATGTTCATGATGAAGCGAAGATATCTGACCGACAGCAGAACTGCGGATAGATTTTCCTTTAGAGTTAAACATTTATTATTTCACCTTCACAGATACTTCAACGGACATTCCCGGTCTTAATATCGGCTTATGATTATTGGCGTTTGCCGGATCATCAATTGAAATCTTTACCGGAACGCGCTGCGTAACTTTTGTAAAATTTCCGGAAGCGTTGTTGGGCGGAATCAACGAAAACTCCGATGCAGTATAATTCCCTATTTCGAAAATCTTACCGTGAAATTTTATATCCGGATAAGAATCAACATCAATTTCTACCGGTTCGCCCAACCGAATATGTGTGAGCTTTGTTTCTTCAAGATTTGCAGTAATCCAGATATTTTTTAAATCGTAAATTGTAAATATCGGCTGTCCCGGTTGAACTACGTCGCCGGTAAGCACCCAGCGTTTTGCAACAACGCCATCCATCGGTGCGGTAATTATTGTGTTATTTAATTGGGATTCAATTACACCGATCTGGCTTTTTGCAGTAGGAATTTTTGAAACCTCAATGTTATATTCGGCTTTTGCCGCTTCGAGCGCCTTCTGAAAATGATCATACTGTTCCTTAGTAATGATTCCGCTTTTATATTGTGTTTCGCCGCGGTTAAAATCATCCTGAGCGCGGTTTACGTTTACCTGGGCAAGCGGAACACTTTGCTGAGCCATTGCAAGTCCGGCTTTTGCGGCAGCTTCCTGTGCGCGCAGATCGTTGTCATCAAGTCTTACCAGAACCTGCCCGGCTTTTACAGTATCGCCTTCATCTGTCCCGAGGAAATTTATTCTTCCAAGCATCTTGGTGCTGATTGAAACGCTGTTAGCGTCCACATAAGCATCATCCGTTGAAACGAAATCCTGCATATTTAAATACCAATAATATCCTCCAACCGCGGCGGCTATTATCAATAAGAGTAGCGGAATGATCATACGTTTCTTCTTGAATAAAGGAACTTCATCAATACTTTCATCGCTGCCATTATTAGAAGGAGCTATTTTTGATTCCGTCTTAATTTTATCTTTTAAATCTTCGCTTTGTGCCATTTATATTTTCCTTAATTGTAACATTCTTTTTGATTATTTCTTCGTAATTCCGTAAATAAAAAAATCAGTTGCAGTTTTCATTTCCTGCTGTAAGTTTGCATGAGTTTCTTCATCAAGACTTTGTCCCTTTGTCCAGCGCAAAACCCGGCATCGCAATCCCTGCAA